>CBDTYJ010000285.1:0-3738 GCA_965364575.1 uncultured Gammaproteobacteria bacterium | reverse complement strand
AGTCCCAGGTCACCTGCTCCTTGAGCGTCCAACTGACCGACTGGACCAGCGCGCCCGCGAGCTGGTTGCTCAGGCCCTCGGGGTGCACGATCTGCCCGACGTCGGCGGCGGCGACGCCGTGCTGCAGGTGGATCTGCCCACGCTGTTACACAGCCTCGCCAGCGTGGACTTGTTCTATCTGGCCATTATGTTCGTGATCCCGCACCTGATGATCGCCATCAATACCGTCAAGTGGAAGATCTTCTTGCGCGAACTCGGTCTGTCGCTCGGTTTCAACCGCCTGTTCGGCCTGTATCTCATCGCCACCTTTTTCAACAACTTTCTTCCCACCATGGTGGGCGGCGACGCGGTGCGCGCCTATGCGCTGGGGCGGGATACCCGCGACGCCTCCTCGGTTACCGCGGCGACCTTTATGGAGCGGCTGGTGGGCCTCGCGGCACTGGTCTCGCTGGTGCCGCTGGTGGTGCTGTCCGACACGGTGACCGACCGCTTCCCCGCCGTGTGGCTGATCGCGCCCGCCACCCTGCTCGGTTTCGGGGTCGCCGCGGCCATGCTGTTGTCCACCAGGCTGGATCCGATGTGGCGGCGTCTGCGGAAGATCAGGGTCCTGGAGCGGATATTCGATTTCCTGGCGAAGACCCGGAGAGCCGTGTTCCGCGTCGCCGGTTCCTACCGGATCATCGCCGGCACCTTCCTGATGTCCATCCTGTTCTACGTCGGCGCCGCCGCCACGGTCTGGGCCGCGGCCATGAGCCTGGGCGCAGAGGTCAGCATGGGCTACCTCATGGCGACCGTGCCCCTGGTGCTGGTCGCCGGCATGCTGCCCATCTCCCTGAACGGACTCGGCATCACCGAGGCCGGATTCGCCCTCTTCCTGCAGTTGGCCGGGGTACCGCTGGTGGATGCGGTGGCCGTGGGGCTGCTGCTGCGGGCGCGCCTGTTCGTGACGGCTCTGTGGGGCGGCGTGTTGTTCCTTCGCTATCGCGCAGCCCGGGGCCCCGTCCAGGAAGAAAACGCGACCACCGGGTGATGTCGCGCCAGGCGGGGATTCAGCCGGCCTGGCCGGCGGCCAGATGACGCTCCATCCAGTCCGCGAGGTCTTCGTAATTAAGACCGTCCCGGCCCATCCGGTACCAGATCTCCAGGCTCAGCAGCATCCAGATCCGGATGTGGTGGTCGACGGCTCGCCGGCCATGCTCACTGACGATCCGGTCGACCGCATCGCGCCGAAGGATCCCGTCCTCGATCATCCGGCTCTCGGCGAAAACACTTTTGAGGAAGGGCTGCAGCGGACCGGCGCACAAATCCGCGAACGGGAAGCTCCAGCCGGTCTTGCTGAAGTTCACGACTTCCGAAGGCAGCACGCGTTCCGCCAGCTTGCGCTCGATGAACTTGCCCTGGCGGCCGCTGATCTTCATGTCCGCCGGGATCGTAGTGGCGAACTCCACCAGTTCCTTGTCTGCCAGGGGGCACAGCACATCCACGCCGTGGGCCGCGCCGGTCCGGTCATCCAGCATCAGCAAGTGTTCCGGCAGACGAGTGAGGAAGTCCGTATGCAGGAGCTTCTCGATCGGGTCCTCGGCATCGCTCTCCCTCACCCGCTCGATCAACAATTCGCTGCTGTCCACGCCCGCGACCTCGCCCCAGGCCTCATCAGTGAACAAGCGCTTCTTGTCCGGTCGCCTGAAACGCAGATATTCCACCGCCTCGGCATAACGATGGGGCAGCTCGCCGGCCGCGGTGACTTCCGTCAGCCACAGGACCTTTCCCGGTAGCCCGTAGAGGCCGCGGCGGCCGCCTACCGCCCGGGCCAGCGGCCCGACGACCCGGTTGCGCAGCCAGGCGGGAACGCGACCGTAGTACTGGGCGTCCCGGATCCCCAGATAGCGCATAAAGCCGGCGAACAGCTCGTCGCCGCCGTCACCGGACAGCGATGTATCCGCGTGGGGCGCGGCCATGCGCGAGATCAGGTACTTGCTGACGACGACCATGTCGCTGGGTTCGTCAAGATGCCAGATCATCGCCGGCAGCATGCGCACCACGTCGTCACGGGGATAGGACTCGTGCTGGCGGGTCCCGAATTTCTCCGCCACCAGCCGCGCCATCGGCACCTCGTCGGAGTCGTTCTCGACACCGAGAGAAAAGGTCCCGAACGGCTCCCCGAGGATGCCCGACATATTGGCGACGATCAGGCCGGAATCCAGACCGCCGCTCAGAAATGCGCCGGCGACGCCGGACCCCGGCAAATAAGCGGCGATGGTCTCACGCAGCTTGGCCTCGAGAGCATCCACCACCTCGTCGAGGCCACCGGTCATCTTGTGGGCGAAGCTCGGTTGCCAGTAGCGATGGACCGTGGACCTCCCGTCCTCGTGAACCAGGTAGTGGCCCGGCGCCAGTTTGGCCACGCCGCGGACGAGCGAATGGGGCGCAGGCACAAAGCGCAGGGAAAGGAAGTGCGACAAGGCCTCCATGTTTACCGCGAAGGGCATGACGCCACTGTCGGTGAACGCCCTGGCCTCGGAAGCGAAATGAAAGCCGCTGTCCGTTTGAGCATGGAACATCGGCTTGTGGCCGAGATGATCCCGGGCCAGGATCAGACGGCGGCGGCGTCTGTCCCATATGGCCGCCGCAAACGCCCCCCGCAACGAGGCAAAGCACTCAGCACCCTGGCGCCGGTAGCGTTCGCCGAGCCGCCTGGCGTCGCCACCATCGTCGTCCCGGCCGTCTTCCGCTGTGGCCGCACCCGCCGAGTCACCCGGATCGCGCAGCCGTCCGTCGATCACGACAGAGAGATCTTCGTCCTGCCACGCACAGGCCGGCGTCGGTCCCGCGGCATGGCGGTGCGGGGACGATCGCGCCCCCATGGCGGCGCCGTCGGCTTCCAGAAGCTGTGGCTGTCCGACGGCGCGATGGGCCAGCGCCTCCGCCATGCGTCCCAGGCGTTCGGCCGCCTGGCCCGTATCGCCACAAAATCCAAAAATCGCTGCCATGGTTTCCTCTCGCGGCCGGATGCTATCAGCACGGTGGCGGTCCACCAACGATGACCGCAAGCGTGCTCATGGGGCGCTCGGCACCGCCCCGCTCGGCAAACGGCTATTATTGCCTACTCTAAGTGGACTCGGGTGGCGGGCTCGTGAACTGGTTCACAACCGTTCAGCCGCGCCGCTGGGAAAATGGGATACTTCGGGCGGGGCAGGCATGACGATCGCCGTTATTCCGGTCCGATCCGCCGCAGATGCCCCGGATCCGCACACAGAGCCAGAGGGAGATACCGACTCCGCAGAGCCGGCCCAAACGACAATGACTGCCCGACCCCTGAAAATCCTCATGGTGGCACCACAGCCATTCTTCCGCGCACGCGGCACGCCGTTCAGTGTCCTGCACCGTATCCGTGCGCTGATCGAAGACGGCCACGAGGTCGACCTGATCACTTATCCCTTCGGCGAGGATATCGAGTTCCCGCGCTTCCGCATCACGCGCTCGGCCAGGGTGCCGCTGGTCAAAGACATCCGCATCGGCCCGTCGATCCCCAAGCTGGCGCTGGACGTACCGCTTTATTTCGCGACCCGCCGGGCGCTGAAACAGAAGGCCTATGACGTCGTACACACCCATGAGGAAGCGGCGTTCTTCGGCGTCGGACTGGCCCGAAAGCACGGGCTGCCCCACATCTACGACATGCACAGCAGCCTGCCCCAGCAGCTGGCCAACTTCCAGTCGTTCAACCTGAGCCCCATCCGC
>CBDTYJ010000284.1:0-3738 GCA_965364575.1 uncultured Gammaproteobacteria bacterium | reverse complement strand
TTTGGTGGAGGCGGCGGGAATCGAACCCGCGTCCGCAAGCCCTCCATCCCAGGCTCTACATGCTTGTCCGCGCCAATTGTTTTAACCGTCTGCTACCCGACGGGCAGGGAAGACAAACGGCGATCCCGGTTAGGTTTTAACCGATCCACCCCGGGAGGGCTTCACGGCGATCTTGTGAGATATGACGCCTGAATGTCCCGAAGGACCTGGACGCACAAGCACGGCTCCAGTCAGACGGCACCCTACTGGGTTTTAAGCAGCGAGTGCGTAGTTGTCGTCGTTGGCAACTATAAGTTTGCAGATGGATTTACGAGGTGACTGCTCCTCGGCATGCACCTGGAACTTCGCGACACACGTCGAAGCCATGTCGCCCCCAGGAAGCGTCATTGTACGGGTCTGGCCCCGGCGGCACTACCCAGGGCTTTGGATATGTGGGCAAGACGGCCAGGTTCAAGCCTGGCCGAAATCTGCGGGGCTTGCCCCGCGAAGATAAAAAACATTAAAAAAACATTATAAGTGCACGAAAAAGATGAGTTATCTAGAGGAAGATCGGCATGCCCATCCAGTCCCAGATCCACAACACAAAGGCCGTGATCACGAGCAACAAGAGCAGGCTGGCCGGCACGCCCGCCATAAAGAACTCGCTGGCGCTGAATTGGCGGCTCTGGTGGGCGATCGCATTAGGCACCGCGCCGATCAGCAGCAGGAAGGGCATACCGGCGGCCGTGAGGGATACGTAGAGCACCACGTCCGGCGCGACGCCGAGATAGGGCGCCATCACCAGGGCCACGGGCAGCGAGATGGCGATGGCGGCGACGTTCATGATCATGTTGGTCATCACCAGCACGAAAACACTCAGGCCGAGGATGAAGGCGAGCGCCTTGCTGGTACCGAAATGAGACAGCCAGGAGATCGCCAGCCACTCCGCGGCCCCGGTCTGCCACAGACACAGACCGAGGCTCATGGCGCCGCCGAACAGCAGGATGATGTTCCAGGGGAGCGCGTCCAGGTCAGCCCGGCTCAGGATGCGGAAGACGAAAAACAGCACCGTGGCCCCGGCGATGATGGCGCTCTTGTCGACCGGCGCGAGCAGCGGTACGAAGGAGCGCAGGCTCATCAACAGTACTGCCGCCAGGGTGATGGTCAGGCCGATGATCTCCTGACGGCTCATGGGCCCCAGCCGCTGGTGCAATTTCCGCGCGCGGACACTCAGGCCGGAGATGACATCCCGTTCGGGACGGTACATGAGCAGGACATATAGCCAGAGCAGGACGATCATCAGCCCGCCGATGGGTAGCAGGTAAAAGGTGATCTCGAAAAAATCGATCTCCCGCCCCACCAGTTGCTGATAGAAGCCGACAGCTACCGCGCCGCGCGCGGCGCCCAGCAGCGTGATGATGCTGCCGGCCCCGGCGGTGAACGCCATGCCGATGAACAGACCCTTGCCGAAGCGGGTCGGGTGCACGTCTTCCTCATAGAGCGAGTAGATGGTCATCAGCAGCGGATAGACCGCGGCGGCCACGGCGGTCTGCGCCATCACCAGGGTCATGCCGCCGGTCATCAGGAATGCGCCGAGATAGATCCGGCTGGTACGGTCGCCCACCAGGGTCAGCATGCGGTAGGCCATGCGATTGGTCAGACCGGTTTTGGTAAAGACGAGGCCGATCACCACCGAGCCGATAATGAACCACACGGCGGGGTCCATGAAGTCCGTGTAGGCGACCCGCGGCTCACGTATCAGGAACACCGCCTGGACCACGCCAATGGCGATGGCCGTGGCCCCGATGGGGATGACCTCGAAAATCCACCAGGTCGCCGCGAGCAGGAACAGGCCCAGGGCCAGCTGGCCCTCACGGCCGAGCGCGATATGCCGGCCGGCCGGGTCGATAGCGTCGGGCAGCGGCGGCAGCAAGGCCACGATCGTGAACAGAGCGACGCCCAGTAAGAGCCAGGTCAGCCGTCGCAGGTCCAGGGCCGGCGGCTGGCCGCCGACCACGATGCCTGCGCCGTGTACAGGCGGCCGCGGCGGTTTGCCAGCCGCCGCCGGCTCTTGCTCGCTCAAGACTCGCCTTCCTCTTCGGCGAGACTCTTGGAGACCTCCTGCAGGACCTCCACGGTCCGGACCACACCGATGACCCGGCCTTCCTCCAGCACCGGCACCATGGACAGGTCATGGCGCACCATGATCTGGATGATGCGGATCAGCGGGTCATCCGCGGCGACCGTGGCCGGGATCGGGTGGGCGATCTCGGAGACCAGGGTCTCGGCCTTGGCGCGCAGCTTCTCCTCTGCCCGATCCGACAGCAGTTCAGTCAGATTGGGGTCGACGTCCACGTCGAACATGGCCTCCGGATGATCGCTGATCGAGGCCACCAGGAAGGAGGGCGCCAGGCCGCGCAGGATATCCCGCCGCCGGACCATGCTGACCAGATGACCGCTCTCATCGGTCAATAGCAGGATGCGGGGCATGGAGACCGAGCCGTGCATGTCGATATGCCACTCGCTCATCACCCTGGCCGCCTCGCGCAGGCTGCAGTCCGCATGGGCGGACGGGTATTTGTCCGCCGGGACCATCAGGTCCCTGGCGCTTCTTTTTGCCTGTCGGGCAGGTCCCTTGTCCACGCGAACTCCGCATCGTCCGGCGATGCCACCAGCATAGCGGGGGCGGCGAGGGAGGCAAAGGCGAGGCATCGCCGCCCATCCTGTCTGCGGTCCCCGGATGTACTAGATTTACTCTTGGAGGCGATTGTTTTCCGTCCGTGAACCAGGCAGCGATTTATGGACCAGAGCTATCCGGAGAAGATCGAGCTGGATGTAAGCGAGCCCATCTGGGATCGCTTCTTTTATGTCATCTCGCTGGTGATCATAGGCACCAGGGAGCCCGACGGCGGGCATGACCTGGCACCGAAGCACATGGCGATGCCGATCGGCTGGGACAACTATTACGGATTCGTCTGCAGCCCCAGTCATGGCACCCATACCAATATCGAACGCGACGGCGTCTTCACCGCCAGCTATCCGCGACCCGATCAATTGCTCCAGACCAGCCTCGCTGCGTCACCCCGATTCGACACCGTCGGCAAGCCGGCCCTGGCGGCGCTGCCGGTAGTTCCGGCGCGGGTCGTGGACGGTGTGCTCGTGGACGGCAGCTACGTGGAGCTGGAATGCGAGCTCGACCGGGTGATTGACGGATTCGGACCGAACAGCCTGATCATCGGCCGCATCGTCGCTGCCCGCGTCGCCGAGGATGCGATGCGGAAGATGGACGAGGATGACGCGGACCTGATCCATCACTCACCGCTGCTGGCTTATCTCAGTCCCGGCCGCTTCGCGACGCTGGACCAGTCGCTGTCGTTCCCGTTTCCGGCCGGCATGAGGAAGTAGAGATGGACGCCGTGACCCGAGCCACCGCGGTCATGGAGTACATCGAGTCGCGGCGCGACTTCGCCGTGGAGCTGCTGCGCCGCATGACCGAGAGTGAGTCCCCGTCTACCGAGCCGGCTGCCCAGGTCGAGATCCGGGAGCTGATCGCTATCGAGCTGGAGAGACTCGGGATGCGTTGCCGGCGGCTGCGCGGTCGCAGCAGCGGCGGGATGCTGTTCGCCGTGCCCGCAGAGCGCATGCGGGGCCGGCCGGGGCAGCTGATCCTCGGCCACTACGATACCGTGTGGCCTCTTGGGACGCTCGAGACCATGCCGTTCAAGCTGGAGGGGGAGCGGATCAGTGGTCCGGGCGTCT
>CBDTYJ010000283.1:0-3749 GCA_965364575.1 uncultured Gammaproteobacteria bacterium | reverse complement strand
TTGCCGATCGCCGGCGTGATCCTGGGCTTCCAGATCTTCGTGCTCCGGCGCCGGGTCAAAAACGCGGGCCGGGTGGCGCTGGGTTTCTTTTACGTCTTGATCGGCCTTTCCCTGTTCCTGCTGGGACTGGAGGAGGCGCTGTTTCCTCTCGGCCGCCTCATGGCCGAACAGCTCACCGCCCATGAATTTATCGACGTCAGCTGGCCAGCCGCCCTGGTCCCGGGCTTCGACTGGCTGGACTACGCCTGGGTCTATGCCTTCGCTTTCGCCATCGGCTTTGCCACCACCATCGCCGAGCCTTCGCTGATCGCGGTGGCGATCAAGGCCAGCGACGTCTCCGCCGGCGCGATCGGCGTCCGCGGCCTGAGGGTCTCGGTGGCGATCGGTGTCGCCACCGGCATCTCCCTGGGCACCTACCGGATCGTGGTCGGCGACCCGATCCACTGGTACATCATCGCCGGCTACGTGGTGGTGGTGATCCAGACCGCGCTGGCGCCGAAGATGATCATCCCCCTTGCCTACGACTCCGGCGGCGTCACCACGTCCACCGTGACCGTGCCCCTGGTCACCGCCCTCGGGCTGGGCCTGGCCGAGAGCGTGCCGGGCCGAAATCCGCTGATCGACGGCTTCGGGCTGATCGCCTTCGCCAGCCTGTTCCCGATCATGAGCGTGATGGCCTATGCCCAGCTGGCGGCCTTGCGCGGCCGGCCCCGGCATCGTGAAACCGATTACGACCCCGATATCGCACCGAAAATCCCGAACTTCCCACAGGAGTAAGCCCCATGCATTTCAAGCTCATCGTCGCCTTCGTGGACGACCGCAAGACCAAGGCGGTCATGGACGCCGCCCGGGAGGCCGGCGCTACCGGCATCACCGTGATCGCCTCGGCCCGTGGTGAGGGCGTCAAGCCCCAGAAGACCTTCCTCGGTCTCTCCCTGGAGACCCAGAGGGATGTGCTGCTGCTGATGGTGGAGGAGCACCTCAGCCGGCATATACTTGAGCGTATCGGCGAAGCCGGAGAGTTTGATACCGAGTCGGGTCAGGGCATCGCCGTGCAGATCGATATCGAGGACGCCGTCGGTGTGAGTCACCAGGTCCGCGAGCTGACCCCCGTGGTCGAGGAAGAGATATGAACGGAGAGAAGATCGTTCGGGCCGAGGAAGTCATGAAGGATGATTTCATCCTCATCGACGGCATGGCCACGGTGAAGGAGGCCCTCGAGGCGGTCCGTGAGAAAGGGGCGCGCTGCATCATCGTGAAGAAACGCCATGACGACGATGAGTACGGCATCCTGCTGCTCTCCGACATCGCCAAACAGGTGATCGCGCGCAAGCGCGCGTCGGGCCGGGTCAACGTCTACGAGATCATGTCCAAGCCGGTCATCAGCATCCGGCCTAACATGGATATCCGCTATGTGGCCCGCCTGTTCGAGACTTTCGGACTGAACATGGCGCCCGTCCTGCACAGGAGCGAGGTGCTGGGCATCGTCGGGTACGAAGACATCGTGTTCTCCGCCCTTTGACCAGGTTTCGGGCCATGACGCCGCGCTCGGTCTGACACGGGGATGGGTGCCCCATGCGACTGGCCATCCTCTTATCCAACTGGTACTCCGGCGCCACCCTGCTGACGCTCTTGCTGGACCGCCACGCAGAGATCGTCTCAACCGGCGAAACCTTCATCGGGCTGGGCGCGGAACAGGACACGCCGTGTTCCTGCGGGTCGAAAATCCGCGACTGTCCCTTCCTGGCAGATGCGGCCGGCCACATGCGGCATGACGATCGTTTCGACCTGAGCCGATTCCGGATGCTGCCGGTATTCTCCGGCAACCGGCTGATCAACCGGGCGCTGTCCAACAACCGCTTCTCGGGCCGGCTCCGGAACCGCCTGATCCAGGTCGTCCCGCCGTTCCGCCGCCGCCGGGACCGGTTCGTCCATGACCATATGGAATTCATGGCCCGCGCCGCGGCCCTGGCCAACGCCTCGATCTTTCTCGACGCCACCAAGAACATCCGGCGCGCGGAACTGTTCCTGGAACGGGCCGGATCTCCGGTGCCGGTGATCCACCTGGTCCGCGACGCCCGCGGCTTCGCGAAATCCCTGCTGGTGGAGCCCACCGAGCAGTCCCGCCATCCGGATGCCGGGCAGGCCGGTGACAGATGGAATGAGTACATCGACGCGTTCGACCGGCTGAGAAACCGTTATCCAGGACTTCCTTGGCGTGGCCCGGCGGGACCTATTGTCATCCCCCGGCGCCCCGAGCCACGTCCTCGGCAATACCATGCGACTGGATTTCAGCGGCGAGATCCGTGAAGACCTGAGCTGGAAGACCGTTCTGCGTCCCGAGCAGATAGCGACGGTTTCGGACCGGTGCCGGCGGTCCATGCTCCGTTACGGCTACCTCTAAACCCGGCAGGTCTGAATATTGCACCCGCGAAGAGCACGGGGAACCGGCAAACGGGATCACGATGAGCTGATGTTTTGGCCGGAGACAGGGCCCGCCCCATCAGTCAGGCCACCCGGAGATAATACGTATATTTCTCAATCAGTTGTCAGGATAAGGTAATGTACGATGTGACATCGGGCCAGAGCGGACGAGGAAACGGCTGCGACCCCGGACATGGTCAGCTGTGACGGCTCTCACAGGTTCCCGGACCGGGATGCCGGACAATGACGGGCTCGAAGTTGCGATAATCGGGAATGTGGCGGCGAGTCCCGCCGACCCGTACACCTGAGCGGTTAAACATGTCAGGAACAGATGACGACATCCAGGTATCGGTGGCCGTCCCCCTCTTTAACGAGGAGGAGAGTGCTCCCGTGCTCCACGAACAGCTGAAAAGCGTGCTCGACGAACTCGGGCTGGAGTACGAGATCATCTTCGTGGACGACGGCAGCAGCGACCGCACCTTCGAGGTGGCGGCGGCCATCGCCGCCGAAGACCCGCGTCTGCGTGTGATCAAGTTCCGGCGCAACTTCGGCCAGACACCGGCCATGTCCGCGGGCATCGATCACGCCCGGGGACGGATCATCATCACCATGGACGGCGATCTGCAGAACGATCCCCGGGACATCCCCCGCTTCATCGAGGAGATCGAGGCCGGTCACGACATCGTCGTCGGCTGGCGATTCAACCGCAAGGACAAGCTGATCAGCCGCAAGATCCCTTCGAAGATCGCCAACTGGCTGATCGGCAAGGTGACCGGCGTGCCGATCAAGGACAACGGCTGTTCGCTCAAGGCCTACCGGGCCTCGGTGATCAAGAACGTCAAGCTCTATTCCGAGATGCACCGTTTTATCCCGGCCATGGCCAATCTGTCCGGCGCCCGCATTGCCGAGATCAAGGTCCGTCACCACGCACGGCGTTTCGGCGAATCCAAATACGGGCTGTCCCGGGTCTATAAAGTGCTGATCGATCTGGCCGGGATCAAGACCATCCGCGCCGCCTCGGCCGCGCCGACGCTCTGGTTCGCGGCCCTCGCGACGCCCTTCATGATCCTGGGCATCATCGCCATTGTGACCGCCTTCAAGGCCGCCAGCGTCGCCGAGAGCTATTATTCGCCGGTACTGGCCGGCACCGGGCTGGCACTCATCACCCTTGCGCTGTTCCTGGTCTTCAACGGCGCTATCGTGGAACTGATCTTCCGCACCGGTGACGTGAGCACCCGGGAACTGGTCCGAAATACCCTGAGGAAACGGTAGAAACGTATGGAAACCGCCTATTCCACCGGCGAAACGGCACCGCGGCCGCTCGA
>CBDTYJ010000282.1:0-3751 GCA_965364575.1 uncultured Gammaproteobacteria bacterium | reverse complement strand
CCCGACCCGTCGGCGGGGCCTTCTTTTTTCGGGGCCCTGGCGGGCGTTCTTGTCCCGGCAGGGGATCGCTGCCGTGGCCGAGCGCAGCGATCCACCGCCACGGACAAAACGGAACGACCCTCCACGTTCTGAGGTTGACGTGCATGGAACAGGGCGGCTTCTGAGAACAGGCTTGTCAATGTGCCGGCCAATGGCCATGATCACGGTCGGAAAAGAAAACGCCCGCAGATGCGGGCGTCTTCGTAAAGTCCGGCTGTTGGAACAGCCGGGATCCGCTTACTTCGAGAAGGACATCTCGCGCAGCAAGCTCGTACTCATAATCGTGCGCAGCTGGCCCCGATCGATGTTGGCCGACTGACCCTTGTCCATGCTGCCGAAGATCTTTGCGGTCAGCCCCTCGAAATACTCGACCGGCGTATCCAGCATGTCGGCGCCGGAATTCCATTCCACCAGCAGCCAAAGGTTTGGCTCGCCGTCACGGGCGTGGACATTGGCGAACATGGTGTAGCTCTTGACCTTGCCGTCCGCGACCTGCATGTCGAGGGAGCGTCGATAATTCGCCTTGAGATCGGCGAGATAATCATTGAAACGCCCGGGCTTGGTGTCGACGCTGGTCACGGTCCAGTAGGTGCCCCAGACATGGGGATCGCCTTCGGCGGCGAAGACGGAGAACGGCAGGAGAAGTGCAATCAGTATTACGAATCGCTTCATGGATGGAATTTCCTTTCTTGGACTTTGGATTTATCGCCGCACCGGCAAACCCGGATGCGGTCGACCGCCGCATGATAGAGACTCGCTGCAGAAATGGAAGCTGCATTGCAGCATCCCGGACCGGTGCCGCTACTTCAGCTGCGATTTGAAATAGTGAAACGAGTGGATGAAGGCATCGCGGACTTTTTCGGTTTCTGCGACCATCGCTCCCCAGGCTTCCTCGCCGGCGTCGGCCAGCTCCTGCAGCTTTTCCTGCACATCGTCGGACTGCTTCTGCAGCTTGGCCAGTTGCTCCTGGTACTTCGCCTGGGCCTCGTCCGAGGCATCGGCTGCCTTTTTCTCGAGTTCGTTGAGTACCGCATTGGTCTCATCGAGTTGTGACTTGATCGCGGCGATGATCTGATCCCTGCTCTTCGACATGATGCGTCTCCTTGATGGTGATTGGTCGGAGAATGGATCGGGTCGGTCCGGGCTGGATACGACCCCGGGCGGCTGCTAATAGGTATAGCACAGGATTTTTGACTATATCTCCGGCTGCCCCGCCGGGAAGACGACATGGCTACCACGCTTTCGAATACGATCGAAATCCGCTGCACCCCAGAGGTCCTCTACGGCTACGTGACTCAGCCGTGGCGATGGCACGAATGGCATCCGAATTCGAAGTCGGCGAATTTCTCGGGCGATACGCTCGGGATCGGCGATCACTTCAAGGAGGAGATCGAGCTGCAGCCGTTTTCGCCGCTCCCGCTCCGGTTGACACGGCAGACAAGCTATGAGGTCCTGGTGGCCGAGCCGTCCAGATTGTGGGAAGCCAGGGGCGAGACCCGGGACGGCTGGCTCAGGATCCGCTACGAAATCAAACCCGGTCCCGATGGAACCCTGTTTACGCGGACGCTGACTTACTCGACCAGCGGGCTCAGCCGTTTGTTGATGCCGTTTCTCAAGGGCCGCATGGCCGCCAATTCGCTCATCGGCCTGCGCAATCTGAAAGATCGGCTCGAGTCCGGGGCCAACCTGTGACTCGCTCGCTCAGCCGGTGATCCCGCGCCGCACCAGACTCGCCCCCGCCAGCATCAGCACCACCAGCGTCGCCTTGCGGAACACGTCGGGATGTAATCGGTCACTCAGCCGGAAGCCCGCCTGCATGCCCAGATAGGCCGGGATGAGCAGAACGGCCGAGAACGGGGCCGTTTTCCCATTGAGTACGCCCGAGTGCAGGTGCCCCACCAACAGACTGACGGAGCCGAGGCCGTAGACGACACCTTGTACCAGCATCTGCCGCACCTTGGGCGTGTCCAGCGCGATGAGATACAGCACCGTCGGCGGCCCCCAGGTGCCCGTCAGACCACCGAGACCCCCCGCCAGTGCGCCCACACTCCATTCGGCCAGCCGCCGGTGGTTGGGCGGGATATGGAACCGGATGCCGCTCAGCTGGACCATCGACAGGACCACGACGGGGATCCCCAGGACCAGATACATGGTCTGCGTCGGGATATGGGTGACCAGCTGTGCGACGAACAGGATCATCACGCAGACGATCAGGATGTAGCGCCGGTATTCCACGATGGCCATTTTCGCCTCGGTCAGCCCGAAACGCGCCACCTGCATGAAGTTCGACACCACGATCGGCAGGATGATGCCCGCGATGGCCAGCCTGGGATCAAGGAACAGGCCCAGCCCGGAGATCATGACCAGCGGCATGGCGAAACCCACCGCGCCCTTCACGAATCCGGCCGCGAAGGTTACCGAGGCCGCGGCCACCCAGGCCCAGAGCGGCATCAAGGCCAATATATTCTCCATTTCGCCCCCTCTTCCCGCCTCCGGATGTCAAAAGACGCCTGGCGAGCGCAATTCGAACGCTTGAAGATGAGTGATCGGGGTCGTCAGCCCTATTCGTCGAACTCCGTCGCCGTCTCCATCGGATTGGCAGGATCGGCGGCCCACTCCTGCAGGGACGCCGCGTAGACAGCGACATCGTCGAAGCCGAGACGGCTCATGACGAAAGCGTTGGACGAAGCCGCTATGCCGCCGCCACAGTAAGCGATGACGCGTGTGCCTCGATCACCCTCGAAGATCGCTTCCAATTCTTCAATCGGCAGGAAACGGCCGGTGTCGTCGACGATCGAGGAGATCGGGACGTTCGAGGCGCCCTCTATATGCCCGGGCCGGTCATACATCGTCCAGTCTCCCCGGTAGTGGCCCGCGGGGAGTGAATCGAGAAGGATGACTGCGTCGTCTCCGATCGACGCGAATACCTCGTCGCGGTCGGCGATCATCCGCGGTCGTACGGCAGGGGTAAGCGTCCTCGCGAGGTGCTGAGCCGGCTCGGTCGACAGCGGCCGATCCCCGGCCTTCCAGGCGTTCAGGCCCCCGTCGAGGATGGCCGCCCGGTCGAAACCGATCCACCGCAGCATCCACCAGACCCGCGCGGCCCAGGCGGAGTTGGACGCGTCGTACAACACCACGCGGGTGTCATCGCCGACGCCCAGGGCGCCCATGGCCGCGGCGAAGCGCTCCGGTGTCGGCAACGCGAATTCGTAGGGGCTGTCGCCGTCGGCCAGATCACCCATCAGATCGGCGAATCCGGCCGTCGGGATGTGGCCGGCCTCGTAGCTGGCTCTTCCGTTGACGGTCCGGAAACCGCCGTCTTCGGTCGGCTCCACCACGACCGTGCAATCGAGCACGACCAGGTCGGGATCTCCGAGGTGCTCGCTCAGCCATTCGGCAGTCACCAGCGTGCCCATCCCGGCATCGGCTCCGGCCTTGGGCTCAGCCTGTTCGCCCGATTTCGAACAGGCTGCCGCCAAAACAAATACCACGATCAGGCCGAGCAGACGTGATGTGGGTTGTTGAGATCTCATGTTCCACTCCCGGTTGGCAGAGACTTTCGACAGGGGAAGATCGTGGCGCCCGGTTGCCGACCACCGGTCCGGAAACCGAACAGCCATCATCCCCGTGGGGTGTCCGGATTTCCGGTGCTGGCAGACGCCATCCGGCCATAGTAACAGGTGCGACTCATCGGTCCGCTCCCGCGGGCGTA
>CBDTYJ010000281.1:0-3755 GCA_965364575.1 uncultured Gammaproteobacteria bacterium | reverse complement strand
TGCCGCCGGTGGTCTCCAGCGAGGCCGGCCTGGTCGTGATCCGTGGCGGCGCCGCGGAGCTCTCCGGCAGCCTCGGCGGCTTCCAGCTCCGGTTGAGCGTGGATGGCGAGCCCGTTTCTCTGACGGAGCTGATGGGGCAGGAAGACGTCGGTTTCGACATGGTTCTGGATCTGGGCGATCCGCCCATGCTGACCGCGGAACTGCCGCCGCCGGGCTACCTGGCTCCCGCGGGTGACCCGGAGGCACTCGAGGCCGCGATCGAGGCCCTGCCCGGGATGACGGGCGAATTCGAGAAGCCCAAGTATTTCAATTACAACCTGGACATCTGCGCCCACGGCAGCAGCGGCATGATCGGCTGCCGGCGCTGCATCGATGCCTGTCCCGCCGAGGCCATCATCTCCCTGGGCGACCGGGTCGAGGTCAATCCGCAGCTCTGCCAGGGCGGGGGCAGCTGCGTAGCCGCCTGCCCCAGCGGTGCCATGACTTATGCCTACCCCACGGTGCGCGACCTGCTGCGCCACGTCCGGGGATTGCTCGAGGCCTACCGGAGTGCCGGGGGCGAGGGTCCGGCCGTGATGTTTCACGACGCTTCCTCCGCCGCGCAACTCCAGGCCTATGTTGCCGCCGACATGCCCGAGCGCGTGCTGCCGGTGGAGCTGGAGGAGATCGGATCGGTCGGCATGGACGCGTGGTTCGCCTGTCTGGCCTACGGCGCCTCGGCCGTCATCCTGCTGGGATCCGAGGACACGCCGGGGCGCGTGACCGCCGAGCTGGATCGGCAGATCGAGTATGCCCGGGCCGTGATGGGTGGGTTGGGGATTTCCTCCGCGGCCATCCAGCGGCTCAATGCAGACGAAGAGAGCGCCACGCGGGCGGGATTGTCGGCTCTGCCGGAGCGGGGTGTGGCAAAGCCGGCGCGTTTCGAGGCGCCGGATGAAAAACGCACCATCCTGAAATTCAGTATCGATCATCTCCATGGCCAGGGCTCCGCCAAAAAACGCAATGTCGCGCTTCCTGCCGGCGCGCCGTTCGGCGAAATCAAGGTCGACAGGAAATCCTGCACCCTGTGCATGAGCTGCGTCGGGGTCTGTCCCGCCTCCGCGGTCCGGGACGGGCAGGGGCTTCCCCAGCTCAATTTCCACGAGTGGAGTTGCGTCCAGTGCGGGATCTGCGAGACGGCCTGTCCCGAGGACGCCATCGCCCTCAATCCCCGATTCCTTTTCGATACCCGGCAGCGCGAGCAGGTCCGTACCCTCCATGAGGAGGAGCCGTTTTGCTGCATCGTCTGCGGCAAGCCGTTCGCGACCCAATCCATGCTGGAGGTCATGACCCGCAAGCTGGAGGGGCACTGGATGTTCCAGTCCGAGGAGGCGATGCGCAGGTTGAAGATGTGCGAGCACTGCCGGGTCAAGGACATGATGAAAAGCCAGGCGCCCGAGGGTCCGGCCTGATCGGGCGCGGGAAAATATGGTCCACATCGAGCGTTCTGCCGGACAATTTGTCTCATGGCGACGCTTTCCGCGCGGTTTGTTGGCGCTATAGGGTAATAATTGTCGCTTATTTACATCTTTGATCTGGTCCAGTTATTGCTAGTATTAGTGTCTATGGGGGAGCAGACCGGGACATGAGCATCGAAGCTGCAGGCACCGCGGAGCCGACGGCACCGACCGCCACGGTCGTCGAGCCCGAGGACCAGATTCGCAGTAACACCTACGGCCTGCTGGGCCATCTGCTCGCTGCCCCGCCCGACAAAAAGACTCTCGGGCTGCTGGCATCCATCGATCCGGGTCCGGATAACGCCGATACACTGCTGGGTGCCGCCTGGCAGATGCTGCAGTCCGCCGCAGCCCGCACCGACGTCCAGCAGCTCGACGACGAATATCACGAGCTGTTCATCGGCATCGGACGCGGAGAACTTATCCCCTACGGATCCTGGTATGTCACCGGCTTCCTGATGGAGCAGCCGCTGGCCACGCTGCGGTCCGATCTGGAACGGATGGGTTTCGAGCGTCAGGACGGTGTACATGAGCCTGAAGACCACGCCGCCGCGCTGTGCGAGGTCATGAGCATCTGCGCCGCCGGGTCCGACGCCATCTCGCTGGAACAACAGGCCGCATTCTTCGGCCGTCACATGGCGCCTTGGATCGGGCGCTTCTTCCGCGACATGCAGCAGGCACGCAGCGCGCGTTTTTACCGGGCGGTCGGTCAGCTCGGAGAGCAATTCATCGATGTGGAGACACAGGCGTTCCGGATGACGGCACCCGGGGCGATGCAGGCCGAGCGGCCTATCAAGATGGTCGGCCGGAAGAGCCGCTCAACGGAAACAAGGTTCGAGCAGGAGGGATAGTCAGATGAGTAGAAAAGCGCTGAGCGAGAGCAACAACCGCCGCGAGTTCCTGAAAGGATTGGCGACGGTGGGCGGTGCCACGGCCCTGGCGGCCGTCACCGGATCAGCAGTGGCAGCGGAACCGGTGGCGACACCGGCGGAAAAACCGCGCGCCGAGGGATACCACGTCACTCCCCATATCAGGGCGTATTACCACAAGGCACGTATGTAGACGCGCCGGATCTGCCAGCGCTTCCAACAGAACAGATTACTGTCCAGGAGAATCGGCGATGAAGCTGATAAAGAAACGGGACCTCAACCAGTCCGAAATCGAGCAGACGCGGAACGGCGTCCTGGGTGCCGCCATCGATCGGCGCACCTTCCTGAGGCGCACCGGCATGGCGCTGGGCGGCGCCGCGGTCGCGGGCGGCCTCGCGCCGCGGATGATCCAGCGCGCGGAGGCGGTGGCGACCGGCGCGGCCGGCGAAGTCGTCACCAAACGATCGGTGTGTACCCATTGCTCGGTCGGTTGCGGCGTCATCGCCGAAGTCCAGGGTGGCGTGTGGACGGGGCAGGAACCCGACTTCGACTCGCCTTTCAACCTGGGCGGCCACTGCGCCAAGGGTGCATCCGTGCGCGAGCACGGGCACGGAGAGCGCCGTCTGAAGTACCCCATGAAGCTCGAGGCTGGCAAGTGGAAGCGGATTTCCTGGGACACGGCCATCAGCGAGATCGGCGACAAGATGCTCGATATCCGCAAGCGGTCCGGCCCCGATTCGGTCTACTGGCTCGGCTCGGCCAAGTTCAATAACGAGCAGGCCTATCTATTCAGGAAATTCGCCGCCCTGTGGGGCACCAACAACGTCGATCACCAGGCGCGGATCTGCCACTCGACGACGGTGGCCGGTGTCGCCAACACCTGGGGCTACGGCGCGATGACCAACTCCTACAACGACATGCACAACGCCAAGGCCATGTTCTTCATCGGCAGCAATGCCGCGGAAGCGCATCCGGTGGCGATGCAGCATATCCTGCGCGGCAAGGAGAACGGCGCCAAGATGATCGTCGTCGACCCGCGCTTCACCCGCACCGCGGCCCACGCCGATCAGTTCGTGCGGATCCGGCCCGGCACCGACGTGCCGTTGATCTGGGGCATGCTCTGGCACGTGTTCGAGAACGGCTGGGAGGATCAGGAGTACATCAACCAGCGCGTGTTCGGCATGGAGGAGATCCGCGAGGAAGTGGCCAAGTGGACCCCGGACGTGGTTGAGAACGTCTGCGGCGTGCCCGAGGCCGAGGTCAAGCAGGCCGCTCAGACCATGGCCGAGAATCGGCCGGGCACCATCGTCTGGTGCATGGGCGGGACCCAGCACACGATCGGCAACAACAACACCCGGGCCTACTGCGTGCTGCAGCTGGCGCTGGGCAA
>CBDTYJ010000280.1:0-3760 GCA_965364575.1 uncultured Gammaproteobacteria bacterium | reverse complement strand
GGCCGTCGCAAAACCGATCCACGCCACCGGAGACGACCCCGATCAGACCCTCGCCTGGAAAAAAAACGCGATAATCCTTATCCGGATTCGCCACACAATGGGCTGCCGTGAGCACCACGTCCGGCGCCACCAGCACCAGCGAACAGGTGGCGAACATCCCGCAGCGGCCGTTCGGGCAGGAGCGGCTGAACAGCATCCCGACCGACCCATGAGTCTGTGTGGAGGCCGCATTTTTTAGCCCAAGGACGAGTGCCGCGGGTTGATCGGACCATGTTTGCTCTGTGGTCGCGGCGTAAAGTCCTGCCGCCGCCAGCAGACAGATCGCTAAGCCGGAGATTCCTTTTCTCACGGGGCCGAGCTGCCCCGACCGCATACGGCGATTACAGGACTAATCTTCCGCGTGGGCGATCCCCCCGTGGATGTTGCTGAGGCTGCCGTCGCTGGAGCAATCATCCCTTGCGCTACTCCGATGGGAATACCGGATCTGGAGTTTACGGCCATCGCCGGTGCCGATCATCTTCATCCGCAAGATATGCGGCCGGGCGACGATCTCGGAGGCGCCGACCTGCTCATGACCGATGCCGACCGTCGTGCATAGTTCATTGTCCACGCCGCGAAGATCTGCAGAAACCCGTGATTCCCGCGCCAGGAGGCGGGAATTATTGCCCCAGCGTCCGGCCAGCTCCGGCCCGGGAGCCATGACCACTTCGCAGTTGGCGTTATATTTGACGGTGAAAGAGTCGCCCTCCACCAGGTGCAGCCCGTGATCCTCGTGGTCATGGGTCACCATGGTGACGCGCCACACCTTGCCGGGCGCGCCGCCGGCATAGAATTCGGCGAAGGGATCGTCCGGATCGCCGCAGGACGGAGCGGCGGAGGCGAGGGGAATGTTGGCAGTCAGGCAGGTGACCAGGCAGGCGAGGCTGAGGCCGGCAGTCAGACGTTTCATGGGTTTTGGTCCTCTTCTGGGTGGTGAAGGGCCAAGTCAAAGGCCCATAAGGGCCTGTATCGGGTGACCCGATTGTCCCACCTGTGGCCCGGGGCAGGATTCAGAATCCGAGCCCGGCCACCTGCAGGACGAACCCCGCCCAGTAATAAGGATCAGCCCATCTGCGCTGGCTGGAGAGCTCGATCTGCGCCTGGCGCAGCGCCGTGTGTGGAGGCTCGTCGAGGAGGATCAACCTGCGATAGAACATCTCCATCAGGGCAGCGGTGCCCTGGTCCGGTACGCGCCAGAGGCTGGCCACGATCTGCCTCGCCCCTGCCAGGAAGAAGCCCTGGGTGAGACCCACGAGTCCCTCGCCGCGGATCTCCTGGCCCAGGGCGGTCTCGCAGGCGCTGAGCACCACCAGTTCGGCGTCCAGAGACAGTCCGGATATCTGGTCGAGCTGGAGCAGTCCCTCGCCGGGCCCACCGCGGCCCGTCCTGGACAGGACCAGCCCTGACAGGTTCGGATACTGGGTATCGATGAAGCTGTGGGTGGCGAAGTGCACGAATCGGTAGCGGCTGAGGTCCGTTTCCATTACCGCTTCCCGGCTCGCTTCCGGCCCGATCAGAAACAGGCTGCTATCGGGATCGGCCAGCTCGGAGATAGCCCGGGCCTCCTCCGCGCTCCATTCGAGCCGCTGCAGCCGATCCAGGTCGGTCATCCAGCTCTGGCGGGTGGCGGCCGGATACCGGCGGCCGGTCAGCCGAGGATCATTCCGGGCCACCAGGGGATCCGCAAACACGGCTGCGCTGCCTTTCGGTGTCGGGTTCCGAGCCTGCGCGGCCGGGTTGCCCATGGCCGAAGCGGATGAAAGCCGCTCGATTTCGAATTCGGAGAGCAGGTAGCGGGGTGTCAGATCCGGGCTCGGAAGGGGCAGGGCCGCGAAAGGCAGATAATGAAGGGCGCCGTCTGGCACGACGATCAGGCGTTTCCGCGTCTGCAGGCTCGACGGAGGCGGGAGCAGGATCGCGCCCAGGTCTGTGATCAGCTGATCGCGTTGCCGCCGGGAGGCGTTATCGGCGGGATAGACCTGCAACAACTCGTGAGCGGACCGGGCCATGCCCTCAAGGGTGCTTCGGCCGGGGAGCACCCGCCATCCGAGATGGTCGCCGGAAACGATCCACAGGAATCCGCGCTTCTCGCCGATGTGGTAGAGGAGCAAGGTCGTGTCCGCCGGCAGCCTTTGCTGGATCGCCCTGCTGTCCAGGATGTCGGGGGCCGACAGCGACGCCAGGCGTGGGTTGTCCTCACGAATCTCGATGTCCAGGACCCGGAGTTCGGTAGCGGCCTCGTCCATGTCGGCAGAGATCTGTTCGAGATCGCCTTTATCGACCCCGTCCGCCTGCAGAAGCTGGTCACGCCGATAAGCCAGCTCCGTCATCCTGTTCGTCAGCGCCCGTCGCCGGTCTGCAAGCGCCGGGCTGATGCTTTTGCCGAGACCCAGCGAGGCTTCCTCCATGAGGTCCAGCAACATCCGGCCGCGGGATTGTTCCGCCGTGTCGAGTGCCTGCCTGGCCAGATCCAGCGCAGCGGCCGGTCCAGCGTCCTCCGCCATCGACATCAACACCTCGATCTGCAGATCGTAGGCTGCCCGGCTATGGCTCAGATACGTGGCACGAAGCGCGGGCGTTGTCAGGCGGTTCCGGACCTGCTCGACCAGGGCGATAGATTCGCCGGTCAACGCCAATGCTTCAGAGAGGGCGCCCTCTTCCTTGCGACTGAGGGCAGTAAGGTAGACGGTTTCCCCCGTCATCTCGGGCATGCCCATCATGACAAACAGCGCCTGGGCTTGCGCAAGGTCCTCTCTGGCGGTCCCGTACTGCTTCAGGGCCAGGTGGGCCTTGCCTCGCTGCAACAGTCCCTGCGCCGCCACCATCCGCGCGCCTTGCTGCATCGCATTCTCGATGGCGGGACCCAGATATCCCATCGCGGATTGCGGATCTCCATGAGCGAGATAGTCCTCCGCGAGGGCTATCTGAGCCTTGCTCCGGAAGACCTCGTTTGGCGACAGCTCCATGGACCTCCGATGGGCATCGAAAGCGCAGCCGAAATCTCCGAGCCGGCGACAGACATTGCCCAACTGAGTGAGGGTCGCCGCGACCCCGCGCACATCATTGGCTTTCTCTCTGAAGCCCAGCGAGGTCTCATAAGATTTCCTGGCGGCCGACAATTCACCAAGATATTGATAGGTCGTAGCGATTCCGCTGAGGGAACGCCCCTGGCCCTTGACGCTCGAATTCCGTTGATGAAGATGCATGGCCGCATGGAAATCTCTCAACGCCTCATCATAGTCGCCGAGCGCCAGACGAGCGGATGCCCGGTTATCCAGCGTGTCGGCCATCAGCGCGGGTTCTCCGGGCGGCATGACCTCCAGTACCCTCGTCAGGGTGCTGACCGCGTCCGAGAGCGCCCCTTTTTCGAGTGTCAGGACCCCGAGGTTGACCAGGGAGCCCAGCTCCCCGGTCCATTCATTCAGCGACCGGAGCAAAGCAGCGGCCCGGTTCCATTCCGATCCGGCTGCGGCCCAGTCGCCCCGGTAGTACGCGAGCAGACCGAGATTGTTTATCGTCCTTGCGGCTTCGAATCCGAGGCCAAGTTGTTCCTGGATGTCCAGCGCGCGGTTTAGCAGTGAGGCCGCGAGGTCGTAATCTGCCGTCACGGCCGGTTCGCCTGTTTGCTGCGTTGGCACTCCCGCCTCGTGGGCGAGTTCCATCATCGCTGCGGCCTGGAGATGCAGGGCGGCGGCGTACATTGACGGACGTTCCGCTCTGG
>CBDTYJ010000279.1:0-3762 GCA_965364575.1 uncultured Gammaproteobacteria bacterium | reverse complement strand
CGAGCGTTGCCTTGCCGCAGGCATGGACGACTACCTTGCCAAGCCCTTTACCCTGGATCAGATCGGCGAGATGCTGCAGCGATGGGGCACGTCCGGCCCGGCGCTGGCCAACACCGCAACGGCCTGAGCTCTGTATAAAGAATTCCCCGTTCCCGCCGGACTGGCACCCAATTGCCCAAACCCGTGATGGCCCGATATGGTCTGATACCTATGCCAATCTCGATCCAGATCAGTCGCTATCCCCTGGCCACGCTGGCGGTGCTGCTTTGCGGCTGTCACGGCAGCGCCCCGGTTTCATCGATGCCCTCGGTCTGCAGCGACCTGGCGGCGGCGGAAGCGGCGTTCGTCTCCCATCTGTTCTCCCACAATCGGTCGACGGTCGGACATCGGGCCGCTGCCGTTTTCGTGGAGATGCCCGGCGGAGCCGATCCCGCGGGCGGGTTCCTCGCCCGGATCACTGACGTTCCGGCGAGACTGGCGCCCGCCAGCGAGGCGGCAATAGACGACACCGGTCGGGTCCGTGATCCGGTCACCGGAGCCCCTGCCCTGCTTGTCCGGATTATCGAGGCGCGTCTGAGCGGACAGGCCCGGGCCGAGATCCGGGGCGGTTACCAGGAAGCACCGCTCAGCGCGTCCCGGGCCGCCTACGAACTGCGCTGCGAAGAAGGTTCCTGGCGGGTGATCGGGCACGGGCCCATGAAGATCTCCTGACGGCCCCTCCCCTTGCCGCAACCCGGTCGGACCGGCGCCCCGCCCGGATCATCCCCCGGCCCGAGTGTGACGGGCGTCACAGATTCGGTCTGCGCAGGGAAAACCGGGCCGTAAGGCGCAAAATGATGCATTGCGCCCCGGGACCTTTTTTGGTCTAGTCCGAGTCAATACATCCTGAGCCGCCCCCCGGCAGGATATACAGATGACCGATACACGCCCCCGAGTGGGTTGGGCAGTCCTGGTTGGCGCCCTGATACTTTTCGTCGCACCAGCCGCCTCCGAGGCGGCCGGGTCGCCGGCCCCATCCGCAGACATGCGCATCTTGAACCACGAGAATCTGCGAGGACTCGAATGGGACAGAGGGACCGAGCAGGCATCCGCAGACCGCTCCGCCAAGGCCTCGGGTCCGGAACATCTCGGCTTCCAGGCTTTCGGACGGCAATTCCGCCTCACGCTGCAGGACAATCTCGCCCTTGTGGCTTCGTCGGCCCGCAAGGACGGTCGGGACGGTGGCACACCGTACCGGCTGCTGAAGGGTCGACTGGACGGGCAGGCAGGCTCATGGGCCCGGCTCACGCAGATCGGCAACCAGCTACAGGGGGTGATCTGGGACGGCGAGACGCTCTATTCACTCGCTCCGTCCGCCCATCTGGCCGGGACCTTGGTACAGCCTGCGGATCCCGCGGCGGATCACGTGCTCTATCGCCTGGATGATCTGCTGGTCACCCCCGGTTCGATGAGCTGTGGCGTTTCCGTGCAACAGAAGCCGGAGGCATCGGCCGCGGTGGCCTTCGAAAAGCTCGTGGCCGAACTTCAGCAGAGCTTTGACCCCGCGGCGACGGGCGCGACGCTCGAACTCGAGCTCTCCGCGGTCGGTGACGGATCGTTCGTCGACAGCTTCGGCGCCGACAGCGAGGCGGCGCTGCTGGCCCGTTTCAACATCGTCGACGGAATCTTCAGCGAACAGGTCGGCATCCAGATCCGGGTGACCGAGATACAGCTGTTCCAGCCGGGAGACCCTACCCTGTCGGCGACAGAAGCCGGTGCCCTGCTCGATCAACTGACAGACCTCCGGGGTTCGAGCCCCGCTCTCCAGGCGACTGGCGTGACCCATCTTTTTACCGGTACCGATCTCGACGGAATCACCGTCGGCATCGCTTACCTCGACGCCCTGTGCAACAGCCGGTTCGGCACCGGTCTGTCCGAGGCGCGGCGTAATCAGACCGCCGACGCCCTCATCGCCACCCATGAAATCGGCCACAACTTCGGCGCGCCCCACGACGGCGATCCGGACGAGGCCTGCGCGGGGACACCCGAGACATTCATCATGGCCGCCAGCGGCACGGGCAGTAACCAGTTTTCCGCCTGCAGCATCGAGCAGATGCAGCCGGCGATCAATTCAGCCCCGTGTCTGAGCGCGCTCAGCACGGTCGATGTGAGCGTGAGCCACTCACCGACGGCCAGCACCGGCCTCGCGACCCGACCGGTCGCTCAGACTGTCCGGGTGGTCAACAACGGCACCAATTCGGCCTCTAATGTAATTTTGAACATAGGCATACCCGCGGATCTTAATTTGATTTCTAGCTTGCCGTCCCCCGGCAGCTGCGCCCCGGCAGCCGGTGGCCTGAGCTGTAGCTTCGGGACTCTCCAGCCGGCCGCCGAAGCTACCGTATCCCTTAGTCTTAATGGAGATAGTCCCGGCAGCTATTTCCTCGATTCCTCGGTGCAGGCCGACGGCGACGATACGCCGGCCAACAATACCGCCACGGGCCGGATCACGGTTCTGGCCGCCGTGGATCTCTCGGTCGACTTCAGCGGCGGCAGCGTCAATCTGACAGAGAACAGCACCGCCAGCGCCGCGCTGAACATCGCCAACAGCAATGTGGGTCCGGCCTCTTCCGTCGCGTTGACGGTGGATTCACCCGTCGGACTGGCGATCACCGCCGCCGACCCGTCAGCCGGATCCTGTACCGTGACGGCCAGCCGTCTGAGCTGCCAGATACCCAGCCTCGCGGCCGGTGCCAGTGCCAACGTGAGCATCGGCGTCAGCGCGGACCAGGCCGGCACATACAGCTTGGCTGCCAGCGTGAACGCCGCCGAGCCGGACCTCGATGCCAGCGACAATTCCACCTCCAAGAGCTACAACGTCAGCCAGCAGGCACCCGCCGGTGGCGGTGGCGGTGGCGGCGGTGCGACGAGTCCCGCGTGGCTGATCCTCGGCGCGATGGCGGCGATGCTGAGGCGCAGGCGGGCCGCCTGACGCTCAGACCAGCATCTTCCGCGCGCCGTCCACGACCTGCTCGGCCCGCTTGCTCTTCTCCTCGGGCGTGGAACTCGAGTCCGGGACGGAGTGGCCGCGCTGGACCGCCGGCCTGCTGCCGACCGCATCCAGCCATCGGCTGAGATGCTCCAGCCCCTCGATGCTCACCCCCGACCACTCGTGGCTGCGCGCCCAGGACCAGTTGGCGATATCGGCGATGGAGTAATCACCGGCCAGATATTCCACCTCCCCCAGACGCCGATCCAGCACTTCCAGCAGACGGCGGGATTCACGCTGATAGCGCTCGATGGCGTAGGGGATCTTCTCCTCGGCGTAACGGAAAAACACGTTCGCCTGGCCCATCATCGGCCCCAATCCGCCCATCTGGAACATCAGCCATTGCATCACCAGGGACTCGTTGTCCGGATCCGTGCCGCCCAGGCGGCCCGCCTTTCGCGCCAGATAAACGAGGATGGCGCCGGATTCGAACACGACGAAGTCATCGTGGTCGTGGTCGATGATGGCGGGGATGCGGCCGTTGGGGTTGATCGCCAGATACCAGTCCTGTTTCTGCTCCTGCTCGCCCAGCTTGATCGGGCGGACCGTATAGGGGAGCTCCAGTTCCTCCAGCGCGATGGAGGCCTTGATCCCGTTCGGGGTCGCGGCGGTGAATAGCTCGATACTCATGAAGGTCGGCTCCTCAAGCCGGCGGGGCCTGTCCGGGAGTGGATTGGTGCCCCGACCAGGACTCGAACCTGGGACCTTCCGCTTAGGAGGCGGACGCTCTATCC
>CBDTYJ010000278.1:0-3770 GCA_965364575.1 uncultured Gammaproteobacteria bacterium | reverse complement strand
GTAGGTCGAACTGCCGGTGTAGCGCAGCGGATTGGCCTCGCTCCAATCCTGGCTCAGGCCGCGGACGAAGACCTCCGCCGCCAGCGGCGTCTTCTCCACCGTCAGCACCGGATTGGCCGGGTCGGTCCCGTCCACCTGGAATGAATACTGACCCGCCCCGCCGTCGTTGAGAGTGATGTCCCCGCCGCCGGCGCAGTTCAAAGCGTAGGCCACGCCCAGGTCCACGTTGCTGCCGTTGCTGCCACAGTCCACGGTGGACCAGTCGGAGGAAGCGACCTTGAACGTCAGCGCGCCCGGCGCCGCCGGGTCGGCCAGGTTCAGCTCCCTCTGGTAGCTGTCGTTGCCGATGAAGTCCAGTTCGTTGCCGGGGCTGTCCGACCAGTCACCGTTGAAGCCGCGCACGAAGATGTCCACTGCGAACGGCGGCGCCTTGATCGCCGTGAGCACCGGGTTGGCCGGATCGGTGGCATCCACGGTGATCTGCACGTCTCCGGTCTCCGCCACGTTGAGCGCCAGATCGCCAGACCCGTCAGCACAGTTGAGCGCGTAGGGCTGATCAAGATTGACCGTCGGATCCTGGCCGGCGCCGCAATTGACTGTCGCCCAATCGGACGAGGCGACCTTGAAGGACAGATCGGCCGGATCCAGACCGGCGATGGTGTAGCGACCGGTATAGGTCACACCGCCCTCGTAGCTGAGCTGATTCGCCGGGCTGTCGGCCCAGTCCTGGTTCAGACCGCGCACGAACACATCGACGCCGAACGGCGAACAGCTGAACTGTTCGGCGCGGACGAACACGGCCGTGGTCCGGGCCGGGACGAAGAAGCCGCTGGCGTCGTGAGACGCGGTCTGGACCACCGTATCCACCGATGTCTGAAGCACCGGATGGAGCGTGAAGGTATCGCCCGCAAACTCGTCGATCGCGATGGTCTGGTCTTCGTCGTTGGCATTGATGATGCTCATCACGTAGCCGTACTCGGGATCCAGGCCATTGCCCGTGCAGCCGTCGATCCCCTGGGCGATCAGACCGAGCACCTGATCCGGACCGGTATTGAAGTACTCCACCCGCTCCTTGATCTGGTCCGCACTCCGCAGGCGATACAGGACCGTTGAGCCGCGGACTTCGAACATCTCCAGCGCATGTTGTTTTGCGAAGCCGATATCCGCGGGGACCGGATCCGTCAGTGGATTCTCGAACAGCGGGATCACTTCCGGATAATTGTTGACGTTCTTCTCTTCGCTGGGGAGACCCACCGCCCAGTTGTTGTCCTGGCCGCTGAAGTCCAGCTTGTTGAACCAGTCGCCCCAGTTGAAGCTGTCCCGATCCGTGGACTTGGAGCGCAACAGGTCCTGTCCCGCATGGACGAAAGACACGCCCTGCCCCAGCAGGATGACGTCGAGACCGATGTTCTGGGCCCGCACCCGGTCCGCCGTGCTGGTGGCCTCGGGGTGCTTGTATTGCGAGATATCCCAGATGGTCTCGTTATCGTGGGCGGCGGAGTAGTTGATGATCTCCTCCGGGTCGCTCACATAGCTGGTGGGCGTGCTGCTGTCGCAGTCTCCGTAGCCGATGTCGGCGCCGGTGACCGTCGCGCCGGTTCGATCCACGAACGAGTAGTCCGAGATGCTGCCTGCCATGGTCGCCCGGATCTGATCCGCGGAACACAGGGCCTCGTCGATGAAATTGGCGTCATCGACGCTGTTCTCGGCATTGGGGTCGTAGCCGCCACCGGAGATGAAGCCCTGGTTGACCACGTGGGCATTGCCGTTGTCGAACGGTCCGCCGCCGCGGACGGCGTCACGGATCCGATCGGTGAATGTGGCGATGCCCGTCCCGGACATATTGAACTGGGTAGCCTGGACGAAGCGCCGGTCACTGGCCACCTCACCGAAGTTCCAGCCCTCGCCGTAGATATAGACGGTCGGATCGATGGCGCGCAGATCCGCCAGGATCTGTTCCATCTGGGCCTTGGTGTGGAAGCCCATCAGGTCGAAGCGGAATCCGGTGACCTTGTAGTCCTCCACATAGGTCTCGAGCGTATCCGCCATCAGCTTGCCCATCATGGCGAACTCGGTGGCGGTATTCGAACAGCAGGTCGAGGTCTCGATGGAGCCGGAGTTCTCGTTATAGCGGTGGTAGTAACCCGGCACCACCCGGTCGAGCACCGAACGACTGGACTGGCCGCCGGCGTTGGTGTGGTTATAGACCACGTCCATCACCAGCCGCAGGCCCTTGTCGGCGAGGCCCTTGACCATCTGGCGATACTCGTAGATGCGCGCCACCCCATCAGGATCTGACGCGTAGCTGCCCTCGGGTACGCCGTAGTGCCACGGGTCATAACCCCAGTTGAAGCCGTCCAGGTCGTTCATCCACGCGACGACCTGCTGCTGGAAGGTCGAGGTCGGATCATCGGCCGTTGCCTGCTCCAGCAGTTCGCGGATGGTCAGCCCGTTGTTGGCCGGGCAGAGACCGGCCGCCGCCGGATTGGCCGCGCAGAGATCATCCACCAGATCATCGAGTTCCACCCGATTGGTGCGGATCTCCTCGATGGTGGCGATATCGAAGCTGGGCAGCAGATGCAGGTGGGTCAGGCCCGCGCCGGCCAGACCGGTCAGATGGGCATGGCCATCGGTATTGTCGAGAGCAAACGCGGTGTACTTGCCGCGGTCGGCCTCGGGCACCGTCGCGTCGGACACGCTGTAATCCCGCATGTGCAGCTCGTAGATGGCGATGTCTTCGGGCTCGCCATAGGTCGGCAGAACCAGCGCATCCCAGCCCGGAGGCTGCAGATCCAGGTCGTCGAGGTTGACGATCTGGCTGTGGGCGCTGTTGGCGCTCAGGCTGACCGAATAGGGATCGGTCACGGTGTTGGTCACCAGATCCGACTCGGCATAGGTATAGACCTCAAGCGTGAAGTCGTAGTACATCCGGTCCCAGGTCGCGTCGCCGGTGGCGCTCCACACGCCGCTATCCGGATCCAGCGTCATGGCCACCTGATCGGCCAGCTGCCCCGGCGCCGAATACAGATTCAGCGTCACCCCGGTGTCCGGATAGGCGGTGGGTGCCCAGACCCGGATGGTCGGCGTGGCGCCGGACCAGCTTACGCCCAGCTCCGCCTGGGTCGCCGCCGCGGCGTAGAGATCGTCGAGCAGCCCCGGGATCTGGACGTAGGTGGCGGCCACCGGGATGCCGAACGAGTCACGGCCGAGGGCCACCAGCTGATAGCGGGCGATCTCCTTCGCATTGCCGGTCACGGATCCGGGCATGGCATAGGCGTCATAGCCCGACAGATGGAGCTGGTTGTCGGGCTGCGGGTTGGTCCCCGGCGTCAGCTCAACCGATTCGTAGTTGCCGGAGATCACGCCCCCGCGGACGGCGATGGACGCGTCGGCCGACCACAGCAATTCCACGGTGCTGACGTCGCCGCCGGCATTCCACAACAGGGTACCGGTGTCCACCCAGTGGGCCGCACGGCCCGACAGGGAGGCGCCGTCGGAGGGCGGTGCACCGCCAACGTCCGGGCTGCTGTCGTCGACGAACAGGATGTTGCCGTCGACGGCGACGCGGATACTGATATCGCCGTCCGGCGCTTTGGCGCTGCCCTTATGGATCACCAGCCCGAGGTTGTCCGGGAAGGCGTCAGCCGGCTCCGGGTTGTTGTCGTAACAGGGATTCGGCGGCAGAGTGATGCGGAAATAGGTGCCGATGGCATCGGTCCCCTCGACCGTGCAGGCCTCGGCGCCGTCGAAGATGGTCCAGGAGGCACCGC
>CBDTYJ010000277.1:0-3786 GCA_965364575.1 uncultured Gammaproteobacteria bacterium | reverse complement strand
GTCATGCGCTTCATGCAGGTCTCGACGGTGTCCTCGGGGTGGGCGAATACGACCTCCGTGCTCATGATGTCCCGCACCGGCGTATCCCTGGCCGTGCGCCCCTGGAGCAGCACCTTGCGCGCGTAATCCCGTTCCGAGATCACGCCGCAGATCTGGCCGTCCCTGATGACCAGCAGGGCGCCGACTTCCCGCAGCGCCATCTCCTTGAGTGCTTCGAACACCAGCAAGTCCGGCTCGATGGACCAGATCTGGCCCGGCTTGGATTGCAGCAGTTGTCTGACTGTCTTCATAGATCTCTTCTGTCCGGTGGACCCTGTATGGACGAAGACTACGCGCTTCCCGGCTCAAAATCACATAGCCAAAAGGCGTAGTCTGGCGGTCCCGCGGCAGATCGCGGCGGCGCGCCGGCCCGTGTCTTCGTCATCGTTTCCATCGCCGCAAATGCCTGATCCGGCTGTAGATCCCGGAGAATATGCGGCCGGATGCATCCACAGCGGCATCCAGGTGCATCTGTTCACTGAATGGGTCGATTTCCGGCCCGCCGAACCGAGGTCCTCGAGATGGAGCCCGTGATTGCGAATATCGAGTGGGTGCCGATCACCCTGTTTATCTGCCTGGCGGTAGTCGTGGCGCTATTCCTGTACTTCCGCTTCCGCTCACGCCGGGAAGCCCAGCAGACCGTGCGCGCGGCGCTGGAGAAGGGTGCAGAGCTGACGCCGGAGCTCCTGCAGCAGCTTGGCGAACCTCAGCGGCCCAAAAACAGCGACATGCGGCGCGGTGTTATCGCCGTCTCTCTCGGCATCGGCTTCGCGGCATTCGGCCTCTTGCTGGGCGAGGAGGACGCGGTGCGTCCGTTCCTGGCGATCGGCGCCTTCCCTCTGCTGCTCGGCATTGCATACTTGGGCCTGTGGAAATTTCGTGAGTAGCCGATATCGGACAACGACCATCAATTTCCCCGGGCGGGGGGATCTCGGACGAGACCCTGATCGCGAGCGCCACGACGCTCCGGGACCGGGAGAGTTTCAGCGTGCTGGTGATGCGCCACCAGGGCAAGGTCCGGGGCTATCTGCGCCAGTTGTCGCGCAACCCGGCGGTGGCCGACGATCTGGCCCAGGAGACCTTCATCCGCGCCTGGGACAAGCTGGCGTCATTCTCCGGCAAGGGGAGCTTTCTTTCCTGGCTGTTGGCTATCGCGCACAAGCAGTTCCTGCAGTCGCTGCGAAAGGACAGACGCGATCGGCGGCTGCTGTCGGGGATCGAGAGCGATCCGGTCCAGGACGCCGGCGCGTCGTTCCGGTCCGGAAGGGGCAGCGAGGAACTGGTGGATCTGCCGGCGCTGCTCGGGGTGCTGTCGGAGCCGGAACGCGCGACGCTCGTGCTGGCCTATGGTTACGGGCTGTCCCATGCGGAGATCAGGCAGGCCACCGGGATGGCCCTCGGGACGATCAAGTCCCATATCCACCGCGGCAAGGCCAAGATCCGGGAGCGATTCGCTCCGGAACGGAACGAGCATGAATGAACATCGCGACAGTCCGGAGGATCGCTGGCTGACAGAGATGTTCGGCCGGAACCTGGAGACGCCCGCCGACGAAGGCTTCACGGACGGAGTGATGAACCGTATCGGGCGGCGGATCCTGGCCAGGAAGACGGTCCTGACCGCCGCCAGCGTGGCCGGGGGGATCGTTGCGCTCGGCCCGGCCTATGACGTGGCCCTGTGGGTCAGCCAACTCATCGGCCAGGCCACATCGGGATGGAGCGGAGTCGATTGGCTGCCCCAGTACCGGATCCTGGCCATGGCGGCATTGACAGCGATCCTGGCGCCGGTGGTGACTGCCATCCTCGACGATTAGAGGCGCCGCCTCCTGGTTCCGGGCCAGAATGATGCCCATGAGGCTGGCCCGATCCCCAAAACCAGCTTCTTTCCCCTCCCCAGGCGCTTAGCGACGCATCAAAGCCACCGTCTCGGTCATACGCTCAGATGTGCCGCGGGAACTTCCGATGCAGCTCATCGCGTATCTTGCGCGCGATCTTTTTGAATCCCTTCGAGGTCGGATGGATCTCGTCGGCCCAGTCTTTGCGGCGGGTCAGGGTGCCACGGGTCTCCACCACCGTGAATTTCTTTTCTCGTCTTGCAGTGCTCACCAGACCATCCGCAAACTGGTCCATGACGATGCGGATGATGCCGCGGTGGAACTTCTCGTCGATCCCCTTCAGTGCAGGCTTGATCCAGGGGCCTTTGCGGATGCCGAGTTTCCTGATCTTGCGCCCGTCCGGAAACGGGATGTCGTAGGTATGGGTGACGATCTGGCAGTTCGGCCGGTAGCGGTCACGGAGCCGGGCGAGCTCGCTGTGATAAGCGCTCACTCGATCGACCGTCGACCGCAGGGCATCGAAGTCGATGAAGGACGACGCGTCGATGCCACCGGGATTGGGCCGGATGATGGTCTTGAGATCATCGATGACGTCGTTGCCGCCGCCGCTGAACAGCAGCAACTGGAAATCCGCATTGTCGTTCTTGAGCCGGTCCCGCAGCCGGCGCCGCTGCTTGCCGGATAGCATTTCCGCCGCCGTGTCACCTGCGTTGTCGACCCGGTAGACGGCGAATCTGGCGCCCATGAACTTGACCAGCCAGGTGGGGATGCTGGTGCGATTGAATACGCCGGGGAAGGCGAACCAGGAGTCTCCCTCGACGTACACCCGTAGCCAGTCCGGATGGGCATGGACGGCCCGGGCGAAGCGGACCCAGGGGTTTGATGTGGTGCCGTTGCTCATGGTTCACCTCTCATCTGGCCGCGCGCCGGCCAGCCCGATTCGGGACTGATACCTGTTCCCTGCAGGGAACTGCTCGATCGTCGCGGTCAACGGGCACCTGCCAGGCCGGTGAACAAGCCGCGTTGCCGAGCGGGACACCCATGCCGTGTTACACGGCGGGCAACCGGAAGAAGCGCCTGGCCATGCAGAGATCACCCATGTCACTCCGCAGACCGGGCACGCCCGATCACATCCTCCAGGCGTCGCTGGTGGGATCCCGACCAATAGACCTTTCCGCAGTCATCGCAGCGGCTGAAGTCCCGATAGACCAGGAACACCTGCAGCGGCACCTCTCGCGCGGCATCGAAACGGTCGATGGGAGTCAGCGGGCCGTTGCACCGCATGCAGCGGGTGTAGGGACGCAGCCTCCCGCTCAGATCCAGGGCGCGGACCACTTCTTCGACCTGTTGCTCCGGATCCGTGGCCCGCACCCAGTAGCCGTGGGTGACGCTGCCGTGGCGCAGGATTCCCCGGTCACGAGTGAGGATGATGCGCCGCTCACCTGCCGCCAGATCGATGATGGTCTCGTCGTCCAGATCGTTGCGCCAGACCGCGTCGAATCCCAGCAGACGCAGGTAGCGGGCCAGGGAGCCCAGATGGACGTCGAGCACGAAGCGCGGCTCTCGCAGGGGTCGCGGGCGCAGGCGTTGGACCGGCGCGATGTCCAGACCCTCGAACACGGGATACACGGCCACCCGCTCCCCGCCAGTCAGCCGATGACCGAAGCCGACAGATAGCCCGTCGACGAGGATGAGGTCGATTTCGGTATGGGGCACGCCGATCGCCTCGATCGTGTCCTTGACGGACGGCGTTCCGGTGAAACTGTAGTCGAACGAGACCTTGCGCCGGTCCGCCGGCAGGAAGTCATTGAGCTCCTCGTAGAACCGAAAGACAGCGGTCCGTTCCGGCGGCGCATGGGGATCCGCCGGCTGAGGATGCCTGGGTGACAGTTGCGTCATCGATTTTGCGCCATCT
>CBDTYJ010000276.1:0-3803 GCA_965364575.1 uncultured Gammaproteobacteria bacterium | reverse complement strand
CGTAAACGAATTCCGCGGAGTGCGCAGTCCGCAACTCGTCGTGGAACACATGGCGCCTGCCTGAGCCGCTCGGCCGGCTCTCCGGCGTGATAATATTCAGGGCTTTGGTCGGGCACCGGGATAACAGGATCATGGAACTCAGCCAGCTGCGGCACCTGCTCAAGGATCTGCGCGCGAGGGTCGGCGACCTCAGGGGGTATCTTTGACTACGCCGGCAAGAAGGAACAGCTAGAGGAGACCCTCAGAGAACTGGAGGATCCCGACGTGTGGAGCCGGCCCGAGCATGCTCAGGAACTCGGCCGGCGCAAGGCGCAGTTGTCCGCCGTGGTCGACACGCTGGAACGGCTGGATCAGGACCTGGTCGAGAAGGATGAACTCCTGGAGATGGCGGCCGAGGAAGATGACGAGGACACGGTCGCCGCGATCGACAGGGAGACGGCAGCTCTGGAGCAGGATGTCGAACGACTCGAGTTCCGGCGCATGTTCTCGGGCGAGATGGACCCGGCCAATGCATTCGTCGACATCCAGGCCGGATCCGGCGGCACCGAGGCCCAGGATTGGGCGGAGATGCTGTTGCGCATGTACCTCCGCTGGGCCGAAGCCCACGATTTCACCAGCGAGATCATCGAAGTGTCGGCCGGTGAGGTGGCGGGCATCAAGAGCGCGACGGTGCGCATCGAAGGAGAATATGCCTACGGCTGGCTGCGCACCGAGACAGGCGTCCATCGGCTGGTGCGGAAATCGCCCTTCGACTCCGGCAATCGCCGCCATACATCCTTCGCGGCGGTATTCGTCTCGCCCGAGATCGAGGACGAGGTCGATATCGAGATCAACCCCGCGGACCTGCGTATCGACGTCTATCGCGCCAGCGGGGCCGGCGGCCAGCATGTGAACCGGACCGAATCTGCGGTGCGTATCACCCACGGACCCAGCGGCATCGTGGTCCAGTGCCAGAATGATCGCTCCCAGCACAAGAACAAAGCCACCGCCATGAAGCAGCTACGGGCCAAGCTCTACGAGATGGAGATGCACAAGCGACGCAGCGAGGCCCAGGCGGTCGAGGACACCAAGGCCGACATCGGCTGGGGCAGCCAGATCCGTTCCTACGTGCTGGACCAGTCACGGATCAAGGATCTGCGGACCTCGGTCGAAGTGGGCAACACCCAGGCGGTGCTCGATGGTGGCCTGGATGTTTTTATCGAGGCCAGCCTCAAGCAGGGCCTATAGCTACCGCCGGGCTGGGGCCGGGGACAACAGATGCAAGATCATGACGAGAACAGACTGATCGCCGAGCGGCGACGCAAGCTGGCCGAGCTTCGGGAGCAGGGGAGCGCGTTCCCGAATGATTTCCGGAAGAACGCCGAGGCGGCCGATCTGCACGGGACTTACGACGACTGGGACGGCGAGAAGCTGGAGCAGGCCGCGGTCCGGGTCGCCGTCGCAGGGCGCATGCTGGCGAAACGGGTGATGGGTAAAGCGAGCTTCGCCCGTCTGCGTGATGTCAGCGGCGACATCCAGCTTTTCCTGGCCCGGGACGCGCTGCCGGACGGCGTCTACAAGCAGTTCAAGGGCTGGGATCTGGGCGACATCGTCGGCGCCGAGGGTACGCTGTTCAAGACCCGCACCGGCGAGCTTTCGGTCCGCGCCGAACGACTGGTCATTCTGACCAAGTCGCTGCGTCCGCTGCCCGAGAAATTCCACGGCCTGACCGATCAGGAGACTCGCTACCGGCAGCGCTACGTGGACCTGATCATGAATCCGGATACGCGGCGGGTGTTCCGTCTGCGCAGCGAGATGATCAGCTTCATGCGGGAATATCTGGACGCCCGTAAATTCCTGGAGGTGGAGACGCCGATGATGCAGGCGGTCCCGGGCGGCGCCAACGCGCGCCCGTTCGTCACCCACCACAACGCGCTGGACATGGAGATGTATCTGCGTATCGCGCCGGAGCTGTATCTGAAGCGGCTGGTCGTCGGGGGGCTGGAGCGGGTCTACGAGATCAACCGTAATTTCCGCAACGAGGGCCTGTCGACCCGCCACAATCCCGAGTTCACCATGCTCGAGGTCTATTGGGCGTTCGCAGACTGTGAGGACATGATGGACCTCACCGAAGACATGGTGCGGACCATGGCCCGGTGCGTGCTCGGCGGCACGGAGCTCAGCTATCAGGGCCAGGTCTTCGATCTCGATCCCGGATTCCCGCGCCTTCCGCTGGAGAAGGCGCTGGCCGATTTCAATCCGGATCTGGATCCGGCCCGGCTGCGCGAAGTCGCCTATCTGAGCGAGGCCTTGAGCAGCCGGGGTCACGACGTGGATGCCAGCGCAGGCGCGGGCAGATTGCAGACGGACCTGTTCGACCACACGGTGGAGAGCGAGCTGCAGCAGCCGACCTTCATCACCGCTTATCCGGCCGAGGTATCGCCGCTGGCACGCCTGAATGACGCCGACCCGTTCATCACCGACCGGTTCGAGCTATTCATCGGCGGACGCGAGATCGCTAACGGCTTCTCCGAGCTCAATGATGCCGAGGAACAGGCCGAGCGTTTCCGGGCCCAGGCCGAGCGCAAGAGCCAGGGTGACGAGGAGGCGATGTTCTACGACGCCGACTATGTGCGCGCGCTGGAATACGGGCTGCCGCCCACGGGCGGCCTGGGCGTCGGTGTCGATCGGCTCGCGATGCTGTTTACCGATTCGCCGTCTATCCGTGACGTGCTGCTGTTTCCCCATCTTCGCCCTGAACAGGGCATCGCCGACTCCACGGACTAGGCCTTCGCGGCAGGCTCCGGCACCGGGTAGGGCAGGGCCAATGGCCGCAATGCCGGCCCGTCCTGCCCGAGTGTGCACGACCCTGCTCCGGACGGAACAGAGGCCAGCAGCAGGCGTTCGCTGGCGTCATCGCCATCGGCCGCCGATCGGACTACCGTGCCCACCTGGCGGCCGGCGGCCCATACGGCCTGGCCCGGCGCCGCGGCCGCAGCCGCGCAACGGAACAGACCCATACGGCGCTTGATCCGCCCCAGATGATGAGCCCGGGCGATGATCTCCTGCCCCACATAGCAGCCCTTGGTGAAACTGACGCCGCCCAGCAGATCCAGATTGATCATCTGTGCCACGAAGCGATCCCGGGTCGCCTCGAATATTTCCGGGAGCCCCGCCTCGACCTCGAGCCGCTCCCAATCACCCCGGGAAATTTCCTGCCATCCGTCTCCCGGTGGCGTCGAGGCGTTGAGATCCGGGTCGATGGCTATCCACAGGCTCGAAGACGGGTCCGGCAGCGCCAGCACCCATCCGCCGGCGGGTGCCATCGGCGGCGATCCCGCTTCCATCAGACCGGAGATACGCGCCGGCAAAGGGGTGATCCGGACCCTGGCCCGCAGGATGAACCGACTCAGATCCGCGGCGAAGGCATCGCTGATTTCGGCTGGCACCACCAGGCGGAAAGAGGCGCCGGTCCTGAGCAGTCGCGGCATCGCCAGCACCCGACCCTTCGGGCTGCTGAAGCTGGACAGCTGACCTTCACCCGCTTCCCGGGCGTTCAGGTCGCTGCTGAGCTGGCCCTGGAGGAAGGAGAGAGCGTCGTCCCCGGAGACCTCCAGGCAGCGATAATCCGGCAAGTAGGCAAAACTACGCATGGCGAGGGCGTTCCCGTTCAACCACCAAACCCTGCATCTGCAGGGATCCGCATGCTATGCCAGGAGCGAGTCCGTATACCAGTCCCGGTGGCGCGATCCAGGGGTCACGGTAAGTCCCTAGTGGAGTCTCGATCCCGCGTCTGGCAAAATTGACGCTATGCAACCAGAAGA
>CBDTYJ010000275.1:0-3816 GCA_965364575.1 uncultured Gammaproteobacteria bacterium | reverse complement strand
ATGTTCGAGTCGGCGCTGGAAGCCGGTTTTGTCGCGGCGGGTGTGACGGTGCTGCTGGCCGGTCCCTTGCCCACACCGGGTATCGCCTATATGTGTCGGCGGCTGCGGACCGATTTCGGCGTGGTCATCAGCGCTTCCCACAACGCCTATCACGATAACGGCATCAAGTTCTTCGACGGCGGCGGCGACAAGCTCTCCGACGATCTCGAGGCGGCCATCGAGGCCCTGATCGAAGAGGACCCGATCACCCACGCCTCCACGGATCTCGGCCACGCCAAGCGCATCGACAGCGCGCGCACCGACTATCAGTGGTTCTGCCGCTCCACCGTACCGGAAGGCGTGGATTTCCGGGACATGCAGGTTGTCATCGACTGCTCCCATGGCGCCGCCTACAAGGTCGCACCGCGGGTGTTCGCCGAACTGGGTGCCGATGTCATTCCCATCGGCTGTTCGCCGAACGGCCGCAACATCAACCTCAAATGCGGTTCCACTCATCCCGAGCTGTTGCAGGCGACGGTGCGGGGGGTCGGGGCCCAGGTAGGCATCGCCCTGGACGGCGACGGCGACCGCGTGGTGATGGTGGACGAGACCGGCACGCTGGTCGACGGCGATCAGCTGATCCATTTGCTGGCACTGGACGCGCTGGAGCGTGGCGCTCTCCACGGACCGGTGGTCGGGACGGTGATGAGCAACCTGGGGCTGCAGCGTTCGCTCGAGTCTCACGGCATCACCTTCATGCGAGCGGCCGTGGGCGATCGCAACGTCCTGACGATGTTGAAACAACACGGCGGTCAGCTCGGAGGGGAGACCTCGGGCCACATCATCGATCTGTCGCGCACCACCACCGGTGACGGACTGGTGACCGCCCTGAGTGTGCTGGCGGTGATGCGGGCCACCGGCCGCAGCCTGTCCGAACTCACCGGCGCCATGCCGCGCTTCCCTCAGATCCTGATCAACGTGCGCACGGAAGGGCGTCCGGATCTGGCGGCCGCCCCGGTCAGTGACAGCGTGGAGTCCGTCGAACGCCAGCTCGGCGAGCGGGGCCGCGTGGTGCTGCGGCCATCGGGGACCGAACCCGTGGTCCGGGTGATGGTCGAAGGGGAGGTCGAGAGCGAGGTGCGCAGCGCCGCCGAAGAGATCGCCGCGGCGGTCCGCCAGGCGCCGCTCCAGCACTGACCGGGCCGTCATTGATTTAGCGTCAGGGCGCCGCTAACCTTGCGCCCGTTTTTGCAGGGATCGAGGGAACATGAGAGCGAAACTGGCCGCCGGAAACTGGAAGATGAACGGGACCCGTGCCCAGACCGAAAGCCTTCTGAAAGGCCTTCGCTCCAGGTTGGGTGACGACCTTCCCTGCGAGGTGATGGTCTGCCCGAGCTTCGTCTACCTGCAACTCGCCGGTGATCTGCTCGCCGGGTCCGGTATCCGGCTCGGCGCACAAAACCTGGCGGTGGAGGATGCCGGGGCCTACACGGGCGAGGTGGCCGGGCCGATGCTCGCCGATCTGGGCTGCCACTACGTGCTGGTGGGACACTCCGAGCGCCGCAGCTTGTTCGGCGAAGATAACGAAACGGTGGCGAAGAAATATGTCGCAGCACAGCGGGCCGGGCTGGAGCCGGTGCTGTGCGTAGGTGAGACGCTCCAGGAGCGGGAGGCCGGCGTGACCGAGCGGGTGATCGAGGAACAGCTCCGCGCGGTGCTGGCGCTCGCCGGCGTCGACAGCCTGGCCCGGTCCGTGATCGCCTATGAGCCGGTCTGGGCGATCGGCACCGGGCGCACCGCCACCCCGGATCAGGCACAAACCGTGCACGCGTTCATCCGTGGTCTCGTCGCGGCCAATGATGATACAATTGCCGATTCTGTCCGGATCCTCTACGGCGGCAGCGTGAAGTCGTCGAATGCCGGGGATCTGTTTTCCATGCCGGACGTTGACGGCGGTCTGGTCGGAGGGGCTTCGCTGGACGCGGAGGACTTCGCCGGGATCTGCCGGGCGGGCGGCAATTAGGTCGATACCAAACATGATGCTGCAAACTGTTGTAACCGTCGTGCACGTGCTGCTGGCTGCTGGTCTCATCGCTCTCGTACTGCTCCAGCGGGGCAAGGGCGCGGAGGCAGGTGCCGCCTTCGGCGCCGGAGCATCCGGCACGGTTTTCGGGTCCCAGGGCTCTGCCTCGTTCCTGAGCCGAACCACAGCGGTGCTTGCCACGCTCTTCTTCTTCACCAGCCTCGGTCTGGCCTATCTGGGCGGACAGCGCGAGGGTCCCGTCAGCGTGCTCGAATCAGTTCCCGTGATCGAGGAACCGGCCGAGGAGATCCCCGGTCTGCTGTTGCCCGACGACGAGCTGGATCTGCCGGCGCTGCCGGACGAGGAAGTGCTCGGCGAGGACGACGGGGCTCCGCCCGAAACCGGATCCGAGTGATCCACCGGTCCCGGCCCTCGAACGGGGCCGGGAGCAGAAGATTCCAGCGGATGTGGTGGAATTGGTAGACACGCTGTCTTGAGGGGGCAGTGGCGCAAGCCGTGCCGGTTCGAGTCCGGCCATCCGCACCAGTTCGGTCCAGAACATCGGGCGTGATTGCAGGGGCCAATCGCGTCCTGTGTGCTGGTAGAATAGAGACGTTCCCCGCCCTGAGGTCCCGATGCCCCGGGGCCATGGCCAGCAACCTGAGGCGCTCCCCAAGGACCGTTCATGCTTGAGAACTATCTGCCCATACTGATATTTCTCGCGGTCGCCACGGTCCTCGGTCTGCTGCTCGTATCGCTGGGTTTCATCTTCGGGCCCCGGCGCCCCGATGCCGAAAAACTCTCGGCCTACGAGTGCGGTTTCGAGGCGTTCGAAGATTCCCGAATCAAGTTCGACGTCCGCTACTATCTGGTCGCGATCCTGTTCATCATCTTCGATCTGGAGATCGCCTTCCTCTTCCCCTGGGCCGTGTCCCTGGACAACATCGGACTGTTCGGCCTGATCTCCATGGCGGTCTTTCTCGCGATCCTGGTGGTCGGATTCGTCTATGAGTGGAAGAAGGGGGCGCTGGAATGGGATTGACCGCCTCCGCGACCGAAAGCCAGACATCAGGCCAGGAATCACACCCGGAACCGAGCCCGCCGCCGACCCGGTCCGGTGAACCGGGCATCGTCACCACCCAGGTGGATAAATTGGTCAACTGGGCCCGGACCGGGTCCATGTGGCCGATGACTTTCGGTCTTGCCTGCTGTGCGGTAGAGATGATGCAGGCCGGCGCCGCCCGCTACGATCTGGATCGTTTCGGCGTGATCTTCCGACCCAGTCCCCGGCAATCCGACGTGATGATCGTCGCCGGTACCCTGGTCAACAAGATGGCGCCCGCCTTGCGCAAGGTCTACGATCAGATGGCCGAGCCCCGCTGGGTCATCTCCATGGGCTCCTGCGCCAATGGCGGGGGCTACTACCACTATTCCTATTCCGTCGTCCGCGGCTGCGATCGCATCGTGCCGGTGGATGTCTACGTGCCTGGATGCCCGCCGACCGCGGAGGCGTTGTTGTACGGGATCATCCAGCTGCAAAAGAAGATCCGACGCACCAACACCATCGCGCGCTGATAACCGATGACATCGCCAGGATTAGACGCCCTCGAGGCCCGTCTGCAGGAGACTCTCGGAGATCGTATCGGGAGCATCACCAGCGCCTGCGGCGAGCTGACCATCGAGGTCGGGCGGGAGAATCTTTTGGATGTCTGCCGGTTACTGCGAGATGGCGACGGGCTCGGCTTCGAGATGCTGATGGACCTGTGCGGAGTGGACTATCTGAACTACGGCAGCACGGAGTGGATGACCGAGTC
>CBDTYJ010000274.1:0-3833 GCA_965364575.1 uncultured Gammaproteobacteria bacterium | reverse complement strand
CTGTCGGAGGCGCGAGCGGCGACGGTCGCCCGATACATCGTGGAGCAGCTCGGAATATCGCCCGACAAAATCACCTCGGTCGGTCGCGGTCCCGACGAGCCGGTCGCTTCAAACGGCACCGAGACGGGGCGGGCGTTGAACCGCCGTGTCGAGCTTCGGATCAACGGCACCCGGCCGGGAGAGGAGTGTATCTACGAGTCGTATGACGCGCTGGATCTGGCAGAGCGGCGCAGCCGGCGCGTCCATGACGAGTTGCTGAAGCTGGTCGGTGAGGACAGCCTGGCGATGCTCGAGATCGAGACGGTGCGTCGGTCACCGTCGACCCGAATCGTGCCGCCGGCTGGTGAGACCAGCGGCCAGGCGGAGCGGGTCTCGACCGGTTTCGTCCCGCAGGCGCCGGCAGACGACCGGTCGGAACCGCTGTTCGATGCGGATCCGGCGACGCCGACCGATCAGCCCGCCGGGGGGGAGTGCACGGTGCACCAGTGCGACAGCGAGCGGGGTCTGATCATCCGGACCCGCGCCCAGGCGCCCGGGCCGGGCATGGGCACTGCCTCGAACTCGGAGGCGGACCAGGGCAACCGGCGGGCGACAGTGGATGGCCAGTTCTCGGTCCGCTTGCCGGAAGGCGGCGTCCTGTGGGCGACGGAAGATCCCGCGATCCTCGATCCGAGGCTGGCCGTCAAGGGGCCGGGCGTCGTGAACTTCGGAGCGGACGGATCACCGGAACCGGTCATCTTCTCGGCCTACACCAACTACGCTTCATTCATCCGCGAGCTCCAGCTGCATGTGTATCGTGAAACGGACGTCGACCGGGTCGAACCCCTGGCGGTGCTGACATCGGAGGCCAGGAGTCTGACCAGCTTCCAGTGGGATGAACCTGTCTTCCCCGGATCGGAGGCTCAGCTGAGCTACGTGCTTTATGCGATAGGTCATGACGGCCAGCGTGACGAGACCGTGCCTCAGGGCTTGTCGCTGGCGCAGGGCGGCGCGCGGACGTCCATGGGATCGGACGCCGGTCAGTCCACCGACGAGGGTGAATTATCATCCCCCGCAGCATCGGCCGCCGCCGTATACGGGCAGAGCACCCTGGCCAGACAGAACATCCCGATCGCAGGCAGCCGGGTCCGTATCTTCGGCCAGGCCCTCGGCGACGGCTATCGGCTGGCCATCAACGGAGAATCGCTGCCGGTCGATACCCGCGAGCGTTTTGCGATCGAGTACTTCCTGCCGGTCGGAACCCATGATTTTCTCGTCGAACTCACGGATCCCGAGGGAGAGGTGAGTCAGCACACGCTGGCTATCGATGTCACCGGGCGATACATGTTCCTGGCTGCGATGGCTGATATCACCGCTTCCGGGAATGATGTCTCCGGCAGCATCGAGCCGCTGTCGGCTGATGATTCCTACGACGACGATCTGCTCATGGAGGGGCGCCTGGCCGTCTACCTCAAGGGCAAGATCAAGGGACGCTACCTGATCACCGCTCAGGTCGACACGCGCGAAGAGGAATTGAGCGATATCTTCAAAGATCTCCACCGCAAGGATCAGGACAGCGTCTTCCGGCACCTCGATCCGGATCGTTACTACCCCGTATACGGCGACGACTCAACCACGATCAGTGACACGGATTCCCAGGGCCGGATGTACGTGCGCGTGGACTGGGACAAGTCCCAGGTGCTTTGGGGCAACTACAACACCGGGCTCACTGCGACCGAGTTCGCGCAATATAACCGGAGTCTCTACGGCGCTCGCGCCCTGTACCGGAGCGTCGATACCACAGATCTGGGTGAGGCCCGGACACGCGTCCAGGCGTTCGCCTCGGAAGCCCGCACGGTGCTGGGCCACGACGAGTTCCTCGGCACTGGCGGCAGCCTCTATTACCTCAGCGAGACCGACATCGTACGGGGCTCCGACAAGACCTGGATCGAGGTCCGCGACAAGGAAACCGGCCGCGTGATCGAGACCATGGTCCTGACCCGGGACGTCGACTACGAGATCGACGCACTGCACGGCCGGATCATCCTCGCCCAGCCCCTGATGCAGATTACGCGGCGACTGGAGAATTCCCTGGTCCGTATCGGCCCGCTGGACGGCAACGAGATGGTGCTCGTGGTCGATTACGAGTATGTCCCTGCCGCCTTCGATCCGGACAACATGACCGTCGGCGGCCGCGCAGAACGGTGGTTCGGAGACCATGTAGCGCTCGGTGCGACCCACGTGGAGGAAAGCCGGTCCGCCGACAACTACACGATGAGCGGCGCAGACATGACCCTGCAGATGGGCCGCGGGACGTATCTCAAGGGAGAGTTCGTCAGATCCGAGGCGACTCAGACTGCGCGTCTGTTGTCCGAGGATGGCGGTCTGACCTTCGAACGGATCAATCCGACCGGAGGCGGCCCGCGCGAAGGTGACGCCGTCGGTGTCGAGGCCCGCCTGAACCTCCAGGAACAGGGTCTCACCGAGAGAGGCTGGACCACTGCCGCCTGGTGGCGCCGTATCGATGATAATTTCTCTTCCGCTCGCACAGACTACGGGGTGGATACCAAGGAATACGGGGCGGAATTCAGCGGCGAGCTGACGGATGCGCTCCGGTTCACCGGACGCGCCACGTTCCTCGATCAGGAAGGCGAGCGGAAGGAAGAGCATTTCAGCCTGCTGGCCGATTACCGGCTGTCACCATCCGGCGTGCTGTCCGGCGAGATCCAGCAGGCGCAAATCAGGCAGGTCGGCGCCGCGGAAACGTCCGATGCACTCCTCGCGGCCGCGCGCTACACCCACACCCTGACACCGGGACTGTCGATATACGGCCTGGCCCAGGAGACGCTGGACAACAGCGGGAACTCGACGATCAATGATGACCTCTTCGCCGTCGGCAGCCAGTGGCTGATCCAGGACCGCACGGCCCTGAGCACGGATCTGAGCACCGGCGATCGTTCGGACGAGGTGATGCTCTCACTCGATCACCAGGTCAAGGAGGGCTACAACGTTTATGGATCGTTTACCCACTCGACCGACCGTACGGAATCCACCAGGACTGACCAGTTCGCGGTCGGATCCAGGGCGAGGATCAGCAACCAGGCGACCCTCTGGGTCGAGAATCAGTTCGCGGAGACCTCCGAGCAGGCGTCCATCGGTCACGCATTCGGCCTGGATCTGACGCCGGCTGCCGGATGGAGTCTCGGGCTTTCTCTGCAGCGGGGAGAACTGGAGACCGAGAACGGCCGGGTGGATCGTCTCGCGAGCGGCATCAGCGGCGGCTTCAGTGGCGAGCGGCTGCGGTGGCTGAGCAAGCTCGAGTACAGGGAAGACGAGGGCGCCGACGACACGACGCAATGGCTGACCACCAACCGGCTCGACTACAAGCTGAACGAGGACCTGAGGCTGCTGAGCAAACTGAACTATTCAGACACCGACGACGGGACGGACGATCTTCAGGATGCACGCTTCGTCGAAGGGAGCGTCGGGTTCGGCTATAGGCCGGTCGCCAACGATCGCCTGAACCTGTTGGGCAAATTCACCTACCTCTATGATCTGTCCGGACTCAATCAGGGAGGCGGGACGGCCGTGGATCAGAAGTCGCAGGTGGTCTCGCTGGAGGGCCTCTATGACCTCAACAAGCGCTGGAGCGTCGGCGGCAAGCTGGCCCAGCGTCGTGGCGAACTGCGCGAGGGCAGAGGCTCCGGAGACTGGTACGAGAGCACGACAGGTCTCGCCGCGGTCCGTGCGTTCTACCATCTTCCGAAGCGCTGGGACGCGCTGGTCGAGTACCGCTGGCTGGGCGTCGACGAGACCGATACGGATCGACGCGGTTTCCTGCTCGGGGTCGATCG
>CBDTYJ010000273.1:0-3857 GCA_965364575.1 uncultured Gammaproteobacteria bacterium | reverse complement strand
GGAGAAATCGACTTCCAGCATCGGCAGCTGCCGGAAACCGTTGTCCCGGTTGCCGATCAGGCCGAGACCGTATTCGGCGCCCGGCAAATATTCCTGGATCAACACGTCGCGGCCCGGCAGCTCGTCGGCGAGCCAGGCCAGATATGATCGCGCCTCATCCGCATCGTGGACGACGGCATCTTTGGTGATGCCGACGCTGCCGTCGGCGGTGTTTGGCTTGATCAGCGCCGGGAAGGCCGGGACGGTGGCGGTCCGGACATCGGCGGCGGGGACGAAACGCTCCGCCGGTACATCGATTCCCGTTGCTTCGGCCAGCAGGCGGACCAGCTGCTTGTCGTAGCAATACAACATCCCGCGCGGCGGCGCGCCGGTGTAGGGCAGCCCCATTATCTCCAGCTGCGTAGCGATGTGGATCTCGTGCTCCGGGTTATTCATCAGCCCGGTGTCACAGAAGTTGACCACGAGTTCCGGATCGATCTCGCGTAGTGCCTCGAACAAGCCTTCGTGGCGCTCGATGACGGTGTAATCGAATTTGCCTAGCGAGGCGAACGCTTCGCGCATGGCGTCGTGGACGGCAAGATCCTGGACATCGTAACGGTGGCCCTGCTTGGTGGGGTCCGGCAGTGACGGGTCGCCGGTCACGATGGCTATCTTTGTTGGCAAAGCTCGCATCCCGTGGACTATGACGCCAGAGATCAAAAATTCCAAATGTCGTCAGGGATCCCCTGGGTCAGATGAGAAAACTGCATGTTTGGTATCCGGATCGGCGATCACGGTACGCGGCACAAGCTCCTGGGAAAGGGCGGGATGCCAACCACAAATCGGAAATTGGAGAACGAGACCGCGGCGACCGGAGTCCGAACGCCAGTCGGCCTTGGCGACTACAGCTTCCCGATGGTCGGCCGTTTGGAGGGCAGAGTGGGTCTCAGGAGATCAACTCGCCGCGCGCTCCGCCTTCAGCGCGAGGATCCGTTCGTCCAGCCAGGCGCCAACCGAGCGGCAATAGGCGCTCCTGGAGACGTCGATCTCGATGATCTTCGAATACTGTTTGAGCTTCTCGAACCCGCCGTGGATCAATCTCAGCAGGTAGACATAGTCCAGCTCGATGCTGAGCTCGAATTCCTGAAGAAGTTCGTGAACGGCGTCGGTCAGCCGTTCCCGGGGGTGATCGACGAACAGATCGCAGAGTCGATTGGCAAAGATCGCCAGATCCCGCGTCCGCTGGGCATCATCGATGGGCACGTCCACAGGACCGGGCGGCAGCCCCTTGATGGCGTCGATGATGGAGCGAGGCAGGCTCCATGTCCTCGCGACCGCCGCGCCGAGCTCCGAGTAACTCACGCCAAGCACGCCGCGGGAAGCCCCAGCCTTGTCCAGCTCGTGCAGCAGGCGCTGTCTGACGATCTCTTCGTACTCCTCGGCGAAATAATAGATCACCAGGTTCTCGCCCAGGTTCTGGCACATCCCGCAGATGAACGCCTCTTCGGCATCCGGCAGACGCGCGCGCTGGGCCAGGTGACGGGCGATCAGACCGGCCAGGAACGACTTGATCATCGAATCCTTCAACACGGCGGAATCGCCCTTCAGATGTCCGAACAGGGTCAGCGTGTTGGCCGTCATCCGCACGGTGTCCAGACCCAGCACCACCACTGCATGGGAGATGCTGGTGATCTCCGTCGTGCGGCTGCCGTAGAATGCCGAGTTGACCAGCTTGAGGAGTTTGCTGGTCAGAGCCAGGTCCCGGAGGATCACGTTGGCCAGTTTGTCGGCCGAGGCGCCCGCACCGTCGCTGGTCAGCCGATTGATATCCGCCAGCGTGCTGGAGATGGTCGGGAAGTCCTTCTTCCGCTGCATGCGCCGCATCAGGAAGTCGATGGTGCCGTGATTCGGACCGTCCGATGCGGCCTTCTCGCCCAACCCGGATTCCGTCAGGAACAGATCGAACGCCTCGTTCATGGTCGGACAATCGGCATACCGGCCCATCGGGTTCTTTTCGAGTGCCCCTGCGAGGAAGCGGGCGAATGCCTCGCCGTGGGGATCCGATCCCAGGGCGGCCAGATCGACCGAGCCGGAGACGATCTTCATCTGTATCTCATCGATCGATCCGCCCTCCATGGCACGACGACCGGTGACCAGTTCGTAGAACGTGCTGCCCAGTGCGAACACGTCGGTCCAGGTCCCGAGCGGCATCCCCAGGAAGTGTTCGGGTGCCATGTATCGCAGCGTCCCCCTCGCGATGTCACTGTCGGCCGTCGGCACCGTGGCGAAACGGGACAGTCCGAAGTCCATGACCCGTGGCGTGTTGTCCTGGTCAATCAGGATATTCCGGGGACTGAGGTCCAGATGCAGGATGTCGGCCGCGTGCGCCGTGGCCAGCGCCTTGAGGATCGCGGAGAACAGCGGCACGGCTTCCTCGATCGAGTAGTGGCCGCGATCCTTCAACACGTGAGCCAGCGTCTTCCCCTCGACGTATTCGAAAACCAGATAGGGACCGACCGGACATTCACCGGCGTCATAGATCGGCACGATATTGGGATGATTGAGCTTGCTCGCGATCAACGCCTCGAGCGGCGCGCCGTTGTCACCAGTGGCGCAAAGCTCTGCGTCGGTGGCGGTGAGGATCTTGATCGCGACGAACCGATCCAGCGTGGGATCCCGAGCCAGATACACGCAACCCTGAGACCCCTTACCCAGGGGCCGTAACAGCTCGAATCGGCCTATCTCGTATTTTCTGTCGTCGGTCATCGTCCGATCTCACATCCATATGTGATGCCCAATCGAGCAGCGCCTTACTGTTGAACACGGCGCCGCCTCGAGGGCGCTCCTCCATGAGTAGGTAACGGCAGGACGTGGACATTCTTGAGCAGGAACGAACTCAGGTCGGCCGTTGTGAGACCTGGATCAGGATTCCAAGGGGGCGGAGTCAATCTTGTTCCAGATTGGAGGACATAAGTCTCAGATTCCGATTATCCGGAAAGGTGGACGGCATGAAAAGCGGCTTCTCACGCCGGACCTGCGCCCCAGGACGGCATTTCAACGGCGGTCGCCGGGTGCAATGCCCCGGGTTCAGATGTATAAATTCAATATGAAAAGGCCAGGGAAAGCAGGACCACGATGGGGCCGCTCGTTGCGCCTGACCGGCACCTTGACGGGGGCGCTGGTTCTCGCCGGTCAGGCCGGATGTGCGATGCCACCTGAAGCCGGCGGCGAGGGCGCGCCGTTATTCGTGCCGGCCCACAGCGCCTCCCTGACCGCCGTGCCCGCCCCGACCCATGTCTTCGCGGGCAGTTCGGCGGCCTGGCCGGCCAACTATGTGGAACCCCATAAGACCCGGCCTGGCATAGCCTTCGACGCCGGGATACCGCGTTACTCGAATACCTTCGTCTCGGAAACGGAGGCGGGAAAACCCGCCGGGTTGTTCGTCTCGGCCGATTACCACGACTGGGGCGGCTACCCGGTCTATTACCCGTATCCCTACACTTTGATTTCAGAGCCCATCGCATACAGGCCGTTCGGCATCTATCGCAACTGGCGCCGCAACCACGACGCCGTGGCGGGCTACCGTAACGGGAGTATTGTCGCGGGGGCGCCCGCCCACAGCGGCTCCGGGCCTGTCTCGAGCAAAGGTGTGGACGTCACGGGCGGCGCCGCATCGGGCATCGGAGCGCAATCAGGCGCCCGCGGGACGGCCCAGACGCGCGGTAGCCGGGGCGGCGCCGCCGCCTACGGCAGCGGTTACCGGGGGAGTGGCAAGAGTTCGGGATCGGGCTACCGGGGCAGCCGGCGCGGCATGAGCGATTCATACGGTGGCAGTCGCGGTCGAGCGGGCGCACCCTGGAGGAGCCGGCCGCGCTAGC
>CBDTYJ010000272.1:0-3860 GCA_965364575.1 uncultured Gammaproteobacteria bacterium | reverse complement strand
TTCATCGCCGGCGTCTCCCAATAAAAGGCGGACCAGGGCGCGGCGGCCAGTGTGTGGATAAAACACTCACGGAACTCGGGCGACTCCCGCCAGGCCACCAGCACGCGGGACCAGGAGGCAGGCTCTCCCTGGAACCGGACCCGATGGAGAAGTACCGGCCCGTCGGGCGATTCCTCGATGTCGATGGTCCAGCTCATCAGAGCCTGTCCCGGTCTTGATGGGTCCTCGCCGCGCGGCAGCAAGAAAGGCCGGATCGCCGGTTGCCCGGGCAGCCCGACGGTCCGGCCTCCGATGCTCGCGCCAGGCTGACCCTCAAACTGCGCGCCGCCTTATTTGATCTCGATCTTGCGCAGATAATATTGCCCGGTGATATCGCGCATGGCGGGGTAGTTCTGCTGGGCGTATTCCGAGGTCTCCTCGGCCTGGGCCTCTCCCCACTCCTTCATGAAAGCTTCGTAGCGGGCCCTGTTCGGCGCCAGGTCGGCCGTGTTGGCAAACTTCACCACCAGCAGCAGATTGAAATCGCCGCTCTGGGGCAGGTCGCTGCGGTAGATTGCGTAATCCTCGATCTGGCCGAGTTTCTTCGCCACTTCGTTGCTGGCCACCCAGGTCTTCCTGATGCCTTCCAGATAGGCATCGTCCATATTCGGGTGCACCCGGATGGTGGAGACGGACCAGACGGCCTCGCTGACTTCGTAGTCTTCCCAGGGTGTCAGGTCTGCGGCTGCGGATGAGGCGAACAGGATGGCTATGCTCGCCAGTACGATCTTGAAGTCCATGATCTCTCCTTCCAGAGTCTCTGTTTACGTTTTCGCAAACAACCATAGCAGAGCCGTGCCGGCCCTGCCGGCGGGTCTCCGGCGGCCGGTCAGACAGAAATCGACTCGGGACGCGGTGCGCGCGGTGCGCCCTGATATGGCAGACTTTCGCCTCCGACGCGTACAGACCGGCTGATGGATCCGGCCCGGTCGACCCCTCGAGGACAGCAGGGATGATCAGAAAAATAAACAAGATGATCCTGGTGGCGGGCTTCTGCACGGCGCTGAGCGCTGCGATGGCTGAAGAGCCGTACGAACCGGGCCTGAACGATGAGACGCTGGCCGGCCTCGAACTGCGCGGGATCGGCCCGGCGCTGATGTCCGGTCGGATCGCCGATATCGCGATCCATCCTGAGAACAGGAATGTCTGGTACGTGGCGGTGGGCAGCGGCGGCGTCTGGAAGACCGTCAATCGGGGCACCACCTGGGAGGCGGTGTTCGACGAGCAGGCCTCCTATTCCATCGGCTCGGTGGCGATCGACCCCAATGACCCGGACACCGTCTGGGTCGGCACCGGTGAGAACGTCAGCGGCCGCCACGTAGGCTATGGCGATGGCATCTATCGCAGCCGCGACGGCGGCAAGAGCTGGACCAATATGGGTCTGGCCGCGTCAGAACACATCAGCACCATCCGCATCGACCCGCGGGACCCGGACGTCATCTATGTGGCCGTCCAGGGCCCGTTGTGGTCCGGAGGCGGCGATCGCGGCGTCTACAAGACCGAGGACGGCGGCGAGACCTGGAACCGGATCCTGGCCGCCGGTGAATACACCGGCGCCAACGAAGTGCATCTGGACCCCCGGGACCCGGACGTGGTCTATGCGGTGCTGCACCAGCGCATGCGCAACGTGGCCGTGCTGATCAACGGCGGCCCCGAGTCGGGGATATTCAAATCGACCGATGCCGGCGCGAGTTGGCGCGAGCTCACCGAGGGTCTGCCCGAGGAAGACATGGGCAAGATCGGTCTGGCTATCTCGCCCCAGGATCCGGACGTGATCTACGCCACCATCGAGCTGGCCCGGCGCACCGGCGGTTTCTGGCGTTCGGTCGACGGTGGCGAGACCTGGGAGAAGCGCAACGACTATCTCTCCAGCGGCACGGGACCTCACTACTACATGGAGATCTTTGCCAGCCCCCACGCCTTCGATCGGGTGTACCAGATGGACGTGATGATGCACGTGACCGAGGATGGGGGTCAGACGTTCATCAAGACGCCCCGCGGCGCCAAACATTCCGACCACCACGCGCTGGTCTTCGATCCCGGTGATCCGGACTATCTGCTCGCCGGCACCGACGGTGGCCTCTACGAGAGCTTCGATCTGGGTCTGACCTGGAAGTTTGTCGCGAATCTGCCGGTGACCCAGTTCTACAAGGTCTCGGTGGATTACGACGAGCCGTTCTATAACGTCTACGGCGGCACTCAGGACAACAATACCCAGGGCGGCCCGTCTCGCACCGATACCGTCAGCGGCATCGTCAACAGCGACTGGCACGTGGTCCTGAGCGGCGACGGCCACCAGCCCGCCGCCGACTACAGCAACCCGGATATCGTCTACGCACAATCCCAGCAGGGATTCCTGAGGCGCTACGATCGCCGCACCGGCGAGTCGGTCTCGATCCAGCCCCAGCCGGGCCCCGGCGAGGGCGCTGAACGCTTCAACTGGGATTCGCCGGTCCTGATCAGTCCCCATGACCCGGCCCGACTCTATTTCGCCAGCCAGCGGCTATGGCGCAGCGACGACCGGGGCGATTCATGGACGCCGATCAGCGGCGATCTGTCCCGGGGCAAGGACCGGATGATGATGCCCATCATGGGCCGGGTGTGGAGCTTCGATTCCCTATGGGATCTGTGGGCCATGTCGGTCTACGGTTCGGTGACCTCGGTGTCGGAATCGCCGCTGGTGCCCGGGCTGATCTACACGGGTACGGATGACGGCCTGATCCAGGTGACCGAGGACGGTGGCGGCAGCTGGCGCAGGATCGACAAGCTACCCGGCGTGCCGGCGGGTTTCTTCGTCAACGACATCAAGGCCGATCTGCACGACCCCGACGCCGTCTACGTAGTGGTGGACGACCACAAGTCCGGCGACTTCTCGCCCTACGTGCTGAAGAGCACCGACCGGGGCCGCTCCTGGCGCAGCATCGCCGGCGACCTGCCGGACCGACACGTGCTCTGGCGGCTGGTGCAGGATCATGTGAAGCCGGATCTGCTGTTCCTGGGCACCGAGTTCGGCGTCTTCTTCACCATCGATGGCGGCCGTCGGTGGGTCAGGCTGGGCGGTGCGCCGACCATCCCCTTCAGGGATCTGGTCATCCAGACCCGGGAGAACGATCTGGTGGGGGCCACTTTCGGACGGGGCTTCTATGTGCTGGACGACTACACGCCGTTGCGGCAGATCGATGCGGACATGCTGGCCGGGGAGACGGTGCTGTTCCCGGTGCGCGACGCGCGCTGGTATGTGCCGCGACGGCCGCTGGGCTGTTCGTTGCCGGATTGTCGCGCCAGCCAGGGCGATAACTTTTATATTGCCCCGAACCCGCCGTTCGGCGCCGTGTTCACCTACTATCTTCCGGAGGAGATTCTGAGTCTCAAGGATCAGCGCCGGGCGCAGGAGAGGCCGCTGGAAGCGGCCGGTGAGGACACGCCCTTCACCGGCTGGGAGGCGGCGCGCGAGGAAGCCATCGAGGAGCCGCCGATGATGGTGCTGACGGTGCGCGATGGGGACGGGGAGGTGGTCCGTCATCTGGAGGGCCCGGCCAAGGCCGGTTTCCATCGGGTAGCCTGGGATCTGCGCTATCCGCTGCTCGATCCCTGGGCGCCCCCCAGTGACGACGAGCCGTATACCCCGCCTGCCGGGGTGATGGCCATCCCCGGCGCATACACCGTCAGTCTGGCCCGCCGCGTCAATGGCAGGCTGGAGCCGGTGGGCGAGCCCAAATCATTCAAGGTCGAGTCCGTACGGGACCCGGTGCTGGACGAGCCCGACCAGGCGACCCGGCTGGCGTTCGACAGACGGGCGGATGAGCTGAAGCGGGCGGCCA
>CBDTYJ010000271.1:0-3864 GCA_965364575.1 uncultured Gammaproteobacteria bacterium | reverse complement strand
CGGGCGCTGATATTGCGTTGCAGCAGTTCATCGGCATGCCCTCAGCGCATTTTTCCCTGCCTCGCACAGATCGGGCGCTGGTCGGGATTTTCTGCGCTAGTCTCGGATATATTAGGAATCCGCTGAGCAACAGTCGGTGACAGCCATGACGATGGACAAAACGATGCCTCCGCACATCGCGGCTATCCAGGATTGCGGCTACGCCATCTGGTCCGGCGACGAGGTGGCGGAAGATTTCAGGTGCAAATTCGATGCCCAACGCATCCCGGTCAAAGGCATCCGTCAGGTCCGGGTGTGGGGCCTGCAGGTAGACGACGAGCGCGAGTTACCCGGGCTCGAGCGGACCAATATCCCCGACGAGGAGATCTGGGAGGTCAATCTCGAGGCCAAAGACGGGTCCATGTACGAGGTCGAGTCGCGGTTCCTGGTCGCGGCGGACGGTTAGCGGTCGCGTCAACCCGGGCGGACGGTTATCCCGGTGTCACGGTCGCATGCCATCGGCATGGCGCCCGCTTCGAGAGATACTCGACGCCTGTCGCTGTGGCAGGGCCTGCGCGGCCGCGAGCCTATCCGGATCCCGGGTCTCCTCCCTCTCCGGTCCGGGATTCCCGGCGCCGGAGTCTGTCCAGCAGAGCATGGAAACGGGGCAGATCATGCAGCGACGCCAGATCCGAATCATTCGCTGCCCATTCGGCGATCGCCATGCCACGCATGCTGGCCCGCTCCAGACAATCCAGCGACCGTTCAGGCTCGCCGATCAGCGCATAACCACAGGCCACGTTGTACAAGGTGTCGGGGTTCCCGCCATCGAGTTGCAGTGACCGTTCGGCAAATCTCAGCGCCTTCTCCTTCTCTCCCAGCAATGCCAGACCGCCGAGCGCCAGATTGAGTGCCCGGGTGTCGTCCGGGTTGAGTTCGAGCTGTCTTTCGGCCCGCTCGACGCCCCGGCGCGCAGCGTCACGCGCCGCCTGCATCCGGCCCTGGCTGCTATAGATCTGCCGAAGCAGGATCGATGCCTGGAAATCATCTTCGTCGATGCGCTCTGCTTTCTCGAACAATGCCGCGGCCTGATCCAGCTCGCCCCGCTGGAATCGGACCCGCCCGTAAAAATAATGGGCATCGAATAGATCAGGATCGAGACGCAGCGCTGTTTCGAATTCGGCGATCGCCTCGGTATTCTGGCCGCGGACGAAATGGCTCAACCCCCGCGAGACGTGGGATTCGGCCAGTCCTGGCAACAGCTCGAGGGCTTTCTTGCTGGCAGAATCGGCCGCCTCCAGGTTCTTCTCGCTGGCGTCCCAGTACATACAGGTCATCGCGTAGCTGTCAGCCAGCGCAGCCCACGCGCGGGCGTATCCGGGGTCAAGCTCCACCGCTTTTTTGAACATCTGGATGGCGAACGACATGTTCCGGGTCCCCCAGCGCCGAAAATAGTGCTGGCCCCTGAGATAGTGATCGTACGCCCTGACGTCGGCGGTCTGACAGCATGCTTCGTCGCGCCGGGTGCCCAGCTTCACCTCCAGGGCGTTGGCCACATGGGCCGCGATCTCGTCCTGAATCTCGAATATGTGTTCGAGTTCGCGGTCATAGCTGCTCGACCAGAGGTGGAAACCATCCTGGACGTTGATCAACTGGGTGGTGATGCGCAGGTGATCGTCGGACTTGCGGACGCTTCCTTCCAGCACCGTTGCGACCTTGAGTTCCTGGCCGATGCTGCTGGCACTGACGGGCATGCCCCGGAAGCGGAAAGACGAAGTGCGGGAGGCGACCCGCAGCGTGTTGATCTGGGCCAGCCGATTGAGAATCTCCTCGGCGATGCCGTCGCACAGGTAGGTCTGGTCCCCGGCGGGACTCATGTCCTCGAACGGGAGCACCGCAATGGACGGTACACCGGATTCGTCAGAAGCGTCGCGAACCTGGCTGCCATCATCGACTATGGCGGAGCTTTGCGGCTGGTCGCCTTTCACGAATCCCTTGCGGGTCAGATCGTAAAACCAGGAGACTATCAATACCACCGGAAAGCAAGCGATCACCAGCACGATCAGGAGGGTCATGCCCCAGCCGGGAATCCCCAGCGGCTCGAACGTGACTTCGCCGATCTGCAGAATGACCCATGCCACGACGGCATATCCAGTGGCGCTCTGGAGCACTTTGCGTCGCTTGAGCTCGTCGAAAAAACCGCCCAATCTTTTCTGTAGACCGGTCAACGGTGTGAGGCCTCCCCTGAACGCTTGCCCGCGTGTGCCGGCGACACCTATCAACGTAGCGCCAGAGGAGACTAATTGCCATATGCAGTGCGGACTCTCGATTGCCAGGCCGGCAAAATCCGGGCAAGGGCCAAGGGCTCACCGGCAGAACGGACGGCTGCCGACCGGCCGGTCGTAGCTGAGGGGAAGCGGCAGGTTCATGTGTCATTCCTCCCGCGTCCGACGTGATGCCAATCGATCCTGCGCGTGACCGTCATCATCGCGGCGAGCACCACGAAAAGGCTGACCGAGCCGATCAGCAGGGCGGTCTCCGCGGCGTTCAGGATCACGAACAACAGGCAGTAGAGCCCCGCGACGCCGCCGGCCGCGGCCCAGCCACGGGTCCGGCTCCTGAGGGCGCCGCTCGGACAAGACCCTTGCCGCGCGTCTGGAAGGGCTGCTCAACCGCGGCGCCGGAACGGGTGGACGCTTCCAGGTGCTCAATTTCGGCATCGGCGGCAACTAAACCTTCGGCGTCTGTTCGAAGGCGGTAGGAACTGCGTCTACAACGACCCCATCCACTACAACGATGCGGCGAATCTGGCGATCGCGGAGCGCATGCCGAGGGACCTGGCGGAGGGCGGTGTCGCGCAGTCCCGGCAACAAGCGATTCATCACAGTGAGGCAGCGTTATCCGTTCCGGGTTCAGACGCGAGCCGCGCCCGCTTGGCGGGCCATGTAAACTAGCCGACCCGGCACGCGTAAACGGAGGAGATTTTCAGGTGGCATACGATATCCGAGACAAGGTGATCCTGATCACCGGCGCTAACCGAGGCATCGGCCGCACATTGGCCGATACCTTTATCGATCACGGCGCGGCGAAGGTCTACGCTGCGGTGCGCACCCTGGACACCGCCGGGCCCCTCGTCGAGCAGCATGGGGACAGGGTCGTGCCCGTCCGCATCGATCTGGAAGACCCGGCCTCCATCACCGCCGCCGCCGGGATCGCGACCGACGCACAGGTGGTGGTCAACAATGCCGGCGTGCTGAAGACGGCCGGACCGCTCGACGCGGATGCCATCGACTTGCTGCACTTCCAGATGGAGATCAACGTCGTGGGACTTATGCGTATGGCGAAGGCCTTCGCGCCGGTGCTCAAGGCGAACGGCGGCGGCGTGCTGGCCCAACTCAACTCCGTCGCGTCGTTCAAGAGCTTCCCGGACTTTTCGACCTATTGCGCATCCAAAGCCGCCGCTTATTCCATGACTCAGGCGCTGCGCGAAACGCTCCGCGAGCAGGGGACGATGGTCCTGAGCGTCCACCCTGGCCCGATCGCGACGGACATGGCTGACGAAGCCGAATTGACCGAGATCGCGGAACCGGCCTCGCTGGTCGCGGAGGCCATGATCCAGGCAATGCAGGCGGGTGAATTCCATGCCTTCCCGGATTCCATGGCCAGACAGGTGGGGGCGGCCTACGCCAGCTTCGCCGAGAACGTGATCGAAGCCGATATGTCGGTCAGCTGATCCCGATCGGGGCGTTAACAAGAAACGGCCCCGCGGGGGCGGGGCCGTCAACGTCGCCAGGCGCGGGAGAAGACCGGAAAATTCCGCTCGGATCCGCATTACGTACGGAAGGCCAAAAGCGACCTCGTTGCCTGTCTTCAGGATCTAGTCTT
>CBDTYJ010000270.1:0-3869 GCA_965364575.1 uncultured Gammaproteobacteria bacterium | reverse complement strand
CAGATGTGAACGGGCACGTCCGTGTACTCGATGCTCTGCTTGATCGTCATGGCTGTAACTCCTCTGTCGTCGTCGAACGTCGACCCACGGATGACTTCGGAGGGGTGGTCGGTCGAGCAGGCGTCGAACCTGCAACCCCCGGGGTAAGAGCCCGGTGCTCTGCCTGTTGAGCTATCGACCGTGGATGGATGGTGCCCCCGGGAGGACTCGAACCTCCGGCCGCCCGGTTCGGACCCGGGAATTCTGCTCCGCTGAACTACGGGGGCGGGTGATGAGAGACGGCGGCGCGCCGCTCGACGCTCCGAGTGGTGCGAGCCCGAGGGGATGGGGGGTCAGTTTTCGACGCCGATCACCCCGCGAGCGGTCAGCATTCCATCCCGATCCATGCCCAGTGGCCGTGCTTCGCCATGCGTCGCATCGAGCAAGGCAATGGTGTCCCCGCCAGGATTCAAACCCGGGGCCTCAGGCGTCGCATGCCTGTGCTCTGTTCCGCTGAGCTACGGGGACGTGTTCACGCGCGCCATCCGGACGGCAGTGGGCGCGCTGGTCGTTGCTGGTGCCGACGGCAGGACTCGAACCTGCATGGCCCGCAGGCCGCTGCCCTCTCGAGGCAGGGTGTATGCCGTTCCACCACGTCGGCGAGAGTGATTGGCGCCGGCTCAGGCGTTCGAACCCCGGTTGCGAGGTCGAGAGCCCCGCGTCCTGACCGCTAGACGATGCCGGCAAGGCGCTGGAGGAGACGCCGGGATTCGAACCCGGGGAGGGCGGGCTCGCCCTCAGCTGCTTTCGAGGCAGCCGCGATCAACCGCTCTGCCACGTCTCCGCGGAATTGGTGCCGACGGCAGGAGTCGAACCTGCATGATCACGTGGATCACCGCCTTCTGAGGGCGACGTGTCTGCCGTTCCACCACGCCGGCATGATCTCCTGGCACCGGGCCGAGGATTCGAACCTCGTTGAGCCTGCTTCAGGGGCAGGTGCCTCTCCATTCGGCCAGCCCGGTATGTGCAACGAAGTGGGGTGACCGTCCGGAGTCGAACCGGAATCGCGAGGTTCACAGACTCGCGCTCTACCGTTGAGCTACGGTCAACCTGGAGCCGCGAGCCGGAATCGAACCGACGGCCTGGCCTTTACGAGGGGCCTGCTCAACCTGGCTGAGCTATCGCGGCTTGGGTCTTCTGCAGGGCGTGCCGGACATGCGGCGTCATGGCACCCCGTGCAAGTGTGGTACTGGGAGTTCGATTCGAACGAACGACCGCCGGCATATCAGACCGGAGCTCTACCTGGCTGAGCTATCCCAGTGCGTTGAGAGGAACCGCGCCGGAGCGGGCGAGATTCGCGGGCTCCGACAAGGGGGCTCCACGGTCGGAGACCCGAGAAGGTGGTACTGGAGGCCTGGTTCGAACAGGCGACCCCGGGCATGTGAGACCCGTGCTCTTCCGGCTGAGCTACTCCAGCGACGATCGGGGTGGTCCGGGCGGCAGGATTCGAACCTGCGACCTCCTGCACCCGAAGCAGGCGCGCTACGCAGACTGCGCTACACCCGGGAGGTTGTTCGCGTGACACGGCATTGCGTACTGGCGGCCCGGGCGGGAATCGAACCCGCGTCCCTCTCGCTGACAACGAGTCGCTCCTCCATTGAGCTACCGGGCCTGTGTGCTGGTGGAGCCCGCCGGGTTCGAACCGGCATCTACCTTCTTGCGAGAAAGGCGCTCTTCCCGTTGAGCTAGAGCCCCCGGTGATCGGCCGTGTCGGTCAATGAACTGGCGGGCCGGGATGGAATTGCACCACCGCCGCGACGGTCTTCAGCCGTCCGCTCTACTGCCTGAGCTACCGGCCCGGGATGAACTGGCTGCCGCGGCCGGCCTCGAACCGGCGACCGTCGCCGTAACAGGGCGCCGCTCTACCTCCTGAGCTACACGGCAGGGACGTGATGGTGAGAGCAGGAATCGAACCTGCGAAGCCCCCCATTCCATTTCCTGGCGCGCCTGGTTTACGGCCAGGTGCGTTTGCCACTCCGCCATCTCACCGTCGGAAAGGCCTCCCCGGGGATCGCACGGCGAGTCCGTTTGCCGTACGACCCCGGGAAGGGTTGCGGTTGACGATCAGTCGGCCTTGACCCCGATCCGCACGGTGTCCTTCAGCACACCGTCGAGGCCTCCGAACACGGTCAGGCGATCGACCTTGTCGGCGACCTTCTCCAGCGCCTCGAGCTCCTTGAGGCGCAGCAGCGTCGGGTTCTCGTCCATCAGCTTCGCGGTGTTGAGCAGCGAGCGGGTCGCCGCCGTCTCCTCACGACGCTTGATGACGTTGGCCTGGGCGACCTTCTCGGCCTCGACCACCTGGTTGAGCAGCTCCCGCATGTCGCCCGGGAGGATGAGATCCTTCACGCCGACCCCGGTCACCGTGATGCCGTGGGTCAGCGCCTGCTCGCGCACGTGGTCGTGGATCGCCTGGTCGAGCTGCCCCTTGTTCTCGAGCAGCGCGTCCAGCGTGCGCGTCGCGAACGCCTGGCGAAGACCGAACTGCAGCTCCCGGTACAGGTACTCGGTGAACACGTCGAGCGTCCCGCGCGCCGTCACCGGGTCGGTCACCCGGTACGAGGCCACGAGGTTCACCCGCAGCGTCACCTTGTCCCGGGTCAGGATCTCCTGGCCGTTGATCTCCATGGCCTGGAGCCGCTGGTCCACCTGCTCGACCTTCACCTTGCGGTTGAAGGTCCAGAAGGCGTAGAGCCCCGGCGCGAGGGTGCGCAGGAGCTGCCCGTCCACGACGAGCAGACCGACGTGCTTGTCGGCCACCTCGGCGACGTGGACGTGGTTGTTGCGCGCCTTGGTGAGCGCGAGGTCGACACGCGGGCGCGCGAGCAGCTTGAGCACCTTGGCCGGCACCTCGAGCTGCTCCGACACGTCCAGGATCTCGACCTCGACCTTCGCCGGCTCCTTCCAGTAGAGCCGGCGCGACGCCGGCGCCAGCACGTCGACCAGCACGCCGTCCTTGAACACCAGGCCGGCCTCGGCGTCGCCGAGCTGCACGACGTGGAAGTGACGCGCCACCAGCTCCGGGACCGACTTCACGAAGGTGTCGGCCTGCGGGTGGGTGAACTCCGTCACCGTCAGGTCGTGGATCTGGACCTCCACCCGGCGAAGCGGGTCGAAGATCCGGTGCACGCCCGGCTCGAGCACGGCGGTCAGCGACCGATCCTTGAGGAAAAGGCCACGCTCGTGCTGGGCGATGACAATGCGCTTGAACGGAAACATCGTCAGCACTCCTTTGCAGTTGTGGATGGAACGTCGTGGCCCTTGCTTGCACCGGCACTCGCTTCACGGCGAGCTGCCACTGGCCGGCGGCTTCACGTTTTCAACACGCAAGGCACTCCTGTGGTGCTGGAACGGGAAATCGAATGATTGGGAGACGCCCCACGCCGGAGGGCGGGCGCCGGCGGCGCGCTCGTGCGGGATATCCAGGCGGCTTCCACGGCCTCGTTCCGTCGAGCTGCAGGGGATCCGTCCCCGTCCGTGAAAGACCGCGCAGGACACCTGGCGCGAGCGCGCGCTGCTGGCGCGCGAGGCCGCATCCCGCGCTGTGCTCGCACCACGACGATGACGGCCGGAGCCGCCGCGCCGCGGCGCTCGCACGGGAGCGTCTCCCGGTGAGGATGCTGACGCGCATCCGGGCGGCGGAGTCGAACCGCGGGGCTGTCGCCCTTACCAGCAAACGGCGTTTGAGGCCGTGGTGCGTAAGGAGGGAATCGAACCCTCGACACCGTGATTATCAGTCACGTGCTCTACCCACTGAGCTACATTCGCTGGTGCTCCGAGCCGCAGAACCTGAATGACACACGCCGTGCGATGGCTAGCGTTGGCGCGCC
>CBDTYJ010000269.1:0-3899 GCA_965364575.1 uncultured Gammaproteobacteria bacterium | reverse complement strand
TCGTCGGCGTCGAAGCTGCCGGCCGGATCGCCGTCCGCATCTTCGCTGTCATAGCCTTCGGGTATACCGGTCTTGGCCTGATAGTCGAGACCGGCCCACATCTCCAGCCGGTCGATGGCGTCCGCCAGCCGCGGATCCGCCGCCGCCGAGGCCAGCGCCGGATCGGCGCCGGGCGCCTGACCGTCGTAGAAGGCCGCGATGATGAGCGGCGAGAAGAACTCGGCGTCCAGCAGCCCCACGTCCGCCTGGATGTCTGCCATCTCGTCTACCGACAGCTTCTGGTCGCCGGTGGACAGCGCCCGGCGTACCCGCTCGGTGATGCTGCCCGCGCGGAAGCCGGAAGCGTAGCCCGGATTGAGATAGAACACGCCGCCCGAGTCCCGGAACTGGTTGAGTACGTCGTTGTCCAGCGTCGTGCCCGCGGGGTCGTTGTTGGCGTTGACGAAGAAGCCGTTGCTCGGATTCACGATCTGGGGCATCTCAGACGGACTCAGGATCTCGTAGGGCGTGACCTGCCCCGGATAGGCATTCTGCCGGGGCAGCCATTGATGGAGATCCAGGCCCCCGAGCCGGATGAAATAAGGCGGTATGCCGCCGGCAGCTGTGCCAAGCAGCTCCAGATCGGTACGGATCGGCATCTCGGCGCTGGTGAAATAGGCCAGATTGCCCTTGTTGTCGGCATAGGCCCAGTTCTGAGACCCGAAATCGAAGCGCGTCAGGCCCTCGCGAAAATCATCCAGGTTGCGGGCCTTGTTCCAGAGATAGAAAGTCTCCAGTTCCCGGGTCGGGCCGAAACCGGTGTACTGGGCGGTGAGCACCGAGCCCCCCGGCGCCAGACCGCCCAGCACCTGCAGGATGACACCGTCATAGCGGGCCGGCACGGTGAGGGAAAAGGGCGGGATGTTCGGATCCGGCGGTGCCGGTACGACGTTGCCGCCGATGTTCACCCGATAAGATTCGGGCACCGGCACGATCTGGCCCAGACCGCCCCCGGGCAGCGCGATGCTCAAACCCAGCGGGGCCTGAGGGTCCGCCACCAGCGTGTCCAGGAAAATGTCGGTGACGTCCATGGGGTTGGTGGTGGGTCCCCAGGCGATCTCGCGGTTCTGCCCGGTGATGACGAACGGCGTGCCGGCAAAACCGTTGCCCACGGCGTTATAGCCGGGCGCGCTGATCTGCATGGGGTAGAAGGTCGTGGGATTGTCCAGGGAAAGGTGCGGATCGTTGGCGATAATGGGATAACCGGTGACCGAGTTTTCGCCCGTTACGCCCCAGTTGTTGGAGCCGCGGTCGGTACGCTCGTTCTCGATCAGCATCCTGAGCAGGGGCACCTGGCGCGCCTTGCGCAGGTATTCCCGGGATAGTCTCGCCGCATCCGGGTGGATCTCGGGGGCGTTCGTCGCGCCCCTGGCCTTGGCCTGTGCCTTCGGTGCCTTCTTCGGCGGCTGCACCGGTCCGCTGCTGCCGGCGTCCGGCACCGTGCTGGCCGGATCGAAAGGCTCGGATCGATACAGGTCCTCTGCGAACAGCAGAAATCCCGGGACCGGACCCAGGACGGTCTGGAATGCCGTCAGCGTCTGTGTATTTTCGATGTCGTCCAGATCGAAAGACAGACCGAAGGCGATCAATTTCCCGATGACGATACTGTCCACCGGCATCCAGGGATCGAACGAGCTGAGATTGAGGGCGCCGTATTCCGGCGGCAACAGACCGCCGGCCGCATCCACGTAGGCGTTGACGCCCTCGGCGTAGGCGAACATGGCCGCCTGGACACCCTGGGCCGTTTTGTCACCGGCCAGTGCATCGGCCTGGATCGCGGCCCAGGTGCGTTCGGCCGAGCGCCGCAGACCGATCGTGCGCAGCTGCACGTCGCTGGGCAGGGCTCCGGGTCCCAGCAGTTCGGCCAGCGTGCCGCTGGGCTGACGCCGGTTGACGTCCATCTGGAACAGCCGGTCCTCGGCGTGGATCCAGCCCTGGAGGAAGAACATGTCGTGTTCGTTGCGAGCCTGGACGTGAGCCAGACCGTCCACGTCGCGGATGATCTTGGCGGAGGATTTCAGTCCCGGCAGGCGGACCACCCCGCTGTTGCCGTGGGTCTGAGCAGTCGCCTGCGGTCCGGCAAGGACGGCGCTCTGGCCGGAGATGAACACGAGCAGAAACGTGGCGCACGCCACGAGGACACGATTTGACATAACCCCCTCCCGGTCTTTTTTTTGGCTCCTACATGTATAGCCCCATGGCGCGCCCGATGCCAATCACCGCCCCGGCCGGTCCCTGGCCTCTGGTGCGCTGGCGCCGATCCCGGGCTTCCCGGATAATTCCGGTTTTCGCCCGCGAGCCTGCCCTGTCACATGGCCCAATTCATCTATACCATGAACCGTGTCGCCAAGATCGTGCCGCCCAAGCGGCAGATCCTGCACGACATCTCCCTGAGCTTTTTTCCCGGAGCCAAGATCGGCGTGCTCGGTCTCAACGGCGCCGGCAAATCGACCCTGCTGCGGATCATGGCCGGGCTGGACACCGACATCGAGGGCGAAGCGCGGCCGCAGCCGGGGATCAAGGTGGGCTTCCTGCCTCAGGAGCCCCGGCTGGATCCGGCCAGGGATGTGCGCGGCAACGTGGAGGACGGCGTGGCCGAGGTCAAAGCCGCGCTCAGGCGGCTGGACGAGGTCTATGCCGCCTATGCCGAGCCCGATGCCGATTTCGATCAGCTGGCCGCCGAGCAGGCCCGGCTCGAAAACGTGGTCCAGGCCGCCGACGGACACAACCTGGAGCGGACCCTGGAGATCGCCGCCGACGCCCTGCGCCTGCCCCCCTGGGATGCCGATGTGGCGAAACTGTCGGGCGGCGAGCGGCGCCGGGTAGCGCTCTGCAGGCTACTGCTGTCGCGGCCGGACATGCTGCTCCTCGACGAGCCCACCAATCATCTGGACGCGGAATCCGTGGGTTGGCTGGAGCATTTCCTGGACGAATATCCGGGCACCGTGGTCGCGGTCACCCATGACCGCTATTTCCTCGACAATGTGGCGGGCTGGATCCTCGAGCTGGACCGGGGCTACGGCATCCCCTGGGAGGGCAATTATTCATCCTGGCTGGAACAGAAAGAGCAGCGGCTGGAGCAGGAGGCCCGCCAGGAGGCGGCGCGGATCCGGGCGATGAAGCACGAGCTGGAATGGGTGCGATCCAATCCGCGCGGTCGCCATGCCAAATCGAAGGCGCGGCTGCAGCGCTTCGAGGAGTTGTCCTCGAAGGAATTCCAGACCCGCAACGAGACCAACGAGATCTATATCCCGCCGGGACCCCGGCTCGGCGATCTGGTCGTCGAAGCCAGGGATCTGCGCAAGAGCTTCGGCGACCGGCTGCTTTTCGACGGCCTCTCTTTCAATCTCCCGCCGGGCGGCATCGTCGGAGTCATCGGTCCCAACGGTGCCGGCAAGACCACCCTGTTCCGCATGATCGCCGGAGATGAAACACCGGATGCGGGGAGCCTGCGCCTGGGCGACACGGTCCAGCTGGCATATGTGGACCAGAGCCGGGACAGCCTCGACGACAGCAAGACCGTCTGGCAGGAGATCTCCGGCGGTCAGGACATCATCCAGGTCGGCAGCTACGAAACGCCTTCGCGGGCCTACGTGGGACGTTTCAATTTCAAGGGCCAGACCCAGCAGCAGCTCATCGGCGAGCTGTCGGGCGGCGAGCGCAACCGCGTCCACCTGGCCAAGGTGCTCCGCTCCGGCGGTAATCTGCTGCTGCTCGACGAGCCCACCAATGATCTGGATGTGGAAACCCTCCGGGCACTCGAAGAAGCGCTGCTGAATTTCCCGGGCTGTGCCATCGTCATCTCCCACGACCGCTGGTTTCTGGATCGCATCGCCACCCATATCCTGGCGTTCGAGGGG
>CBDTYJ010000268.1:0-3913 GCA_965364575.1 uncultured Gammaproteobacteria bacterium | reverse complement strand
TCCCATGCGTTTCCATTCTCCAGCCTCCCGGATTTGAAGGGTACGCCGATTCCCCGATCGGCGCTGACCCGGCCTGCTGAAACGGCCGGCACTGACGGCTTGGAGGACCTCAGTATTAGGCAACGGATGGCCCGGGCTGTTCCCGTCCGGGGAGCGGTCAGGTCTGGCCGGCGGTACCGGGCTGTCCGGATAGGGGTGGGTCCACCTTGATCATGATGCGTGCCGGCTGAGCTTCCGAGCCGGTCGGGCATAGCCCCCGCCCATCCGGTGCCGGCATCATGGGGAGCTTTTGCGAGCCAGCTTACGGGACTGGTGCCGTGCCGGATTGTGCATACCGAACAGGGGCTTATGCGAGATGGCCTGGTCATGTCCGACTTCCCTCGCCAGCTGCTGCATCCAAACCAGGAGATCTCCCGTCTCATGTAGTATCCATCCTCAAAAAAGGAGAGATCGATGAGTGGTGCGGCAGCGGGCTTGGGCGCTTTAGGGTTCTGGTTGTTTATCGCAGCGATTGTCGTCGCCGGCATCTGGTACGACGCCCGTCGGAAGGAGTCGCAGCAAGAGACGCTGCGGCGAGTCGTTGAGAGCGGCCAGCAGATCGATTCCGCGGTCCTCGACCGCATTATCGGGACAGGCGGTGGCAGGAGCCTGGAGCGAGATCTCAGGATCGCCGCATTGATTGTCCTCTTCGCCGCTCCCGGACTGGCGGTGCTGGGCCTGTTCCTTGGCCAGATCGACACGGCAGCCCGGGCGGCGCTGCTGGGCACCTCACTGCTCGTCGGATTCATCGGTTCCGGCCTGTTTCTGGCCTCAAAACTCGTCGAGCGGCGCTACCCGGACACGCAAGACTGATTCATGCCGGACGCGCCCGGTTATTACTCGGAAGGGCCGGAAGCGCTGGTCGTCAGCCTGGCAGCGAGGGGCGACCGCGATGCCTTCACCGAGCTGGTGCGTCGCCGGCAGAGCTGGTTACGCAATCTGATGCGTCGTCTCAGCGGGGACAGCGTGCTGGCGGACGACCTGTCGCAGAAGGTATTTCTGAAAGTCTGGCGGAAGATCCGCCAGATAAAGCGACCGGACCGATTCGGTGGATGGATCAAGCGGATGGCGGTCAACGAATGGGTCGACTACCAGCGCAGCAGCAATACTTATCGGGACCGGGAATATGACGACGCGGTCCAGCCGGGCCGACCGGCCTCACCGGCAGTGGCCATGGACCTGGACCGGGCGCTTTCCACGCTGCCGGAGCCGGTCCGCCTCTGCGTGGTGCTGTCCTACCACGAGCGTATGACGCACCGGGAAATTGCGGAGCTGACGGACATGCAACTGGGCACGGTCAAATCCCATGTCCGTCGCGGCAGCCAGAAAATGCGGGAACTGCTGGCCGCTTACGGAGAACCCACATGACGGAGCAAAGAGACCGCCTGCTGGAGACGATGTTCGATGCAGCCGACGAGGAGTTCGCGGCAGAAGACTTCGCATCGTCGGTGGTCGAGGATGTCCGCGCTCATCGCCGACGCATACTCGTCGGGCGGCTGGCCGTAGCGGCGCTTCTCGTGGTGCTCGAGCTGGCTCTCGATTCCCCGTTGCAGCACTCCCTCGGCGTGGTTGGCGAACTGCTCGGGACCTCTCTCTATCCGATAAAGAGCGAGTGGCTGGCCTTCATCCTGGCGCCGGTCAACAGTGTCGCCGGCCTGATCGGCCTGATTCTCCTGGGTATGCATTATTTCTACCGGAAGATTGCATACTGACGCTGGCGGAGCCGGGACAATGGGGTCGGACCAAGCTAACCCTCTGGACTTGCTCGAAATTCGAGCCGGTAAGCAGGCTGAATCATGCTTAGACATGCGTTTTCGGGGCCGAAAGACCCCCTTTAAGCCAATCCGCGCCACCTAATTACGACGATCGTTGCGCGCCCGTTTTCGGCGGCAAAAAGTGACTTCCAGGGTCGCCAGGCTGTTCGTTTGATGGGAGCAATCGCCAATGATCAGGCGGTTAGCATGGTCCGCCCCCCGGACTCTTCCGCCCGAAGGGCGCCAATTCCAGTTATCGACGACGGATCTCCAGCAATCTGGCCCGCTTCCGGTCGGCCCGCAGTACTTCAATCCTGAAGTCTCTCCAGTCGATCGAGTCGCCCGCGACCGGGATCCGCTCCAGGGTCTCGGTTACCAGTCCGTTGATGGTCGACACGTCGAGCTCCGTATCCCAGGGGATACCGAGTCGCGCCGACAATTTTCGCATGTCGACTCTGCCGCGGACCACGAGGGTGCCGTCGGCCCGCTCGAGGATGTCACGCACCGGCACGTCGCTCTCGTCGCGGATGTCTCCCACCATTTCCTCGAGTACGTCCTCCAGCGTGACGATGCCCTCGATACCGCCATATTCGTCCACGACGACGGCCAGGTGACGATGGGTCTCCTGGAAGACCTTCAATAACTGCGGCAGTGGTGCAGTATCGGGCACGAACAGCGGGTCGTGGGTCAGCGCCGACCAGTCGATCACCTCGGTGTCGTTCTCCAGCAGCCAGTGGAGCAGTTCCTTGGCGAACACCATCTCGGAGATGTCGTCGACGTTGCCGGTGGGAGAGAAGGGGAAGCGGCTGTGGCCGGTCTCGCGCAACAATGCCAGGGCCTCCTGGCGCCCCATCCCGGCCGAGAGGAAGCGGATCTCCTCCCGCGGCAAGATCACGTCCTCGGCATCGAGGTGACGAAGCTGGGTGGCGCCCACGACGATGCCTGCGGTCTTCGGTCCGACCACGCCCCGGACCTGCCCCAGCCGGGCCAGGATGCGGATTTCTTCGGGCGACGTCACCGGCGCTTCCTTACCGCGGCGCAGCGACTGGGAGATCGCCTCGCTGACCAGCACCAGGGGCCGCAACAGGGTCGTCAGCACACTGATGCCGTGCGCGACCGGCACCGCCAGCGCGGCGGCATAGCTCACGCCCAGGGTCTTCGGGATGATCTCGGTGAACAGCAGCACCGCGATCGTGAACGCTATCGAGAACAGCCACAGGGTGCCGTGTCCGAACACGTCGGTGTAGCTGGCGCCGGCGACGGCCGCACCGATCGTGTGTGCGGTGGTGTTGAGGATCAGGATGGCCGCGATCGGGATGTCCATGTTTTCCTTGAAATCCGTGAGCAGACGGCCCGCAGCCGGGTGCTGCCGTGCGGTGAGCTCCACCTGGGGGCGGGTCAGCGACAACAGCACGGACTCGAAGATAGAGCAGAGGAATGAAACGATCAGGACGACGCCGACGGCGATGAGGAAGATGAGCATGTGGCCTCCGGGGATGAGGCGGCTCATTGTCGATCCGGCCCTGCGGCCTTGCAAGCAGCGCGCCGGGATGCGCCCGGGGTCTGGGCTTACGGGCGCGACCCGTTCAGGTCCGACGAGTCCCGGACAGCACAGCAGTTTCCCCACCTCCCGGACGCGGGAACCGCGCCGGCTTCCCCCCCGGCCCCGGGGGTGGAGCCGGTCGTGCGGATGGCGCGATACCGTCTCCGGCTCTACTCACCCTGGGCCTGGGAGTAGGCGCGCTGCCCGTCGAATTCGTAGAGATTCTCCGTCTTGACGGCGTCGAGCCCGGCCTCGGCAATCCTGACCAGGAGGGCTGCGATTGCGCCGGGTCCGGCCTCCCCGTCGGTCATCGGAAACCGGCAGCGCCAGTGATCCGTGCAAAGCGTGTGGCGATTGCCGGCCGGGTAGACCTTCACCCCCCGGTTGGTGATCAGCGACAGCCGGAAATCCGGGCCGGCGACCGCCTCCAGACGCGCACCCAGCGCAGCCGGATCCCGCCGGGACTCGTCCCAATTCAGGAAGATGTCGACGCCCACGAGCCGTTTTTCCGCCGGACGCGGGCGGGCGACCGACGCGAGAGGACGGGCCGGCGGCTGCGGGACCGGGTCCGGGTAAT
>CBDTYJ010000267.1:0-3916 GCA_965364575.1 uncultured Gammaproteobacteria bacterium | reverse complement strand
TGCGGACGTTGTAGCGTCGCGCGATGCTCCAGAGACTGTCGCCGGGACGCACCTTATGACTGACCTTCTCGCTGCCGCGTGGCCTGTTTTGCGTGCGTGCCAGACGGCTTTCCGCACTCTGACTATAGGCGCTCAGGCTGCGGGTAGCGGTGGGGATCATCAAATGATCGCCGGCGCGGATGGTGTTACCGCGGATGCCGTTCGCCTCACGGATCACCCCCGGCGTGGTGTCGTGGCGGGCGGCGATCGCGATCAGGGAGTCGCCGTTGCGGATCTTGTAACGTACCCATCGCATGCGCTCGGCGGAGGGCAGCGAGGAGACGGCTTCGCTCAGCCTTGGGGCCGCGGCTACGGGCACCACCGCCCGATGAGGGCCGTCCGGGTCCGTGGCCCAGCGGTTATACCCCGGATTCAACGCATAGAATTCGTCCAGGCTGATGCCCGCCAGCTCCGCCAGCAGCGCCAGATCCATCTGGCCGTCCAGCTCGACGCTGGCGAAATACTCCCGGTCATCGATCTCCGGCAGGCTCAGTCCGAAGCGGACGGGATCGGCCACCAGTTGGCTCAGGGCCAGCAGTTTCGGAACGTAGGCGCTGGTCTCCCGGGGCAGGCGCAGATTCCAGAAATCCGTGGCTTTGCCGTTCGCGCGATTGCGGCGGATGGCCCGGGCCACGTTCCCCTCGCCCGAATTGTAGGCGGCGATGGCCAGCAGCCAGTCGCCGTCGAATTTCCTGTGCAGGAATTCCAGATAATCCAGGGCGGCCCGGGTGGAATCCAGCACATCCCGGCGGCCGTCGTACCACCAGTTCTGCTTGATACCGAAGCGCCGGGCGGTGCCGGGGATCATCTGCCAGAGGCCTGCCGCCCGGCCGTGAGAGTAGGCGAACGGGTCGTAGGCGCTTTCGACGATCGGCAGCAGGGCCAGATCGGCCGGCATGCCGCGCCGCTTCAGCTCGCGCGTGATGTAGGGCAGATAGGGCGCGCCGCGTTCGAACACCCGGTCAAGATACTGGGGGTGGCGGGCGAACCAATCGCGCTGGCGGTCGATGGCTGGCCGCTGGATGTCCTGAAGCTGCAGCTCGACCGCCAGGCGGCTGAGCAGATCGGGCTGCCGCATGGGCACTTCCGGCACGGTCGGCAGCAGACCCGCATCCAGACGCGCGATCACCGTATACGAGACCGGCTCGGGCGCGGGTGGCGGAGGGGCTGTCTCGACCGGCGGCTCGGGTATGGGTTCGGGAGCAGGCGGCGGCGTGGCGCAGGCCGCCACGATCAGCGCCGTGGTGATGACCGCGGCCAGGCGCCGCGCCGGACGTCGGGCCGGCCGGCTCATGCGAAGCTGTCCTTCCAGGCGCGGATGGTGGCGAATACCGCCGTCTCGTCTTCCATGTCCGATCCGGCATGGCGCTCCGCGGCCGCGATCACGTCCGGTTCGGTGCAGCGCAGGAACGGGTTCACCCGGCGCTCGAGGCCGAGGGTGGAGGGCAGTGTCGGGCAGTCGTCGGCGCGCAGCCTGCGGGCACGCTCGGCATAGTCCCGTACCGATTGATTATCCGGCTCCACCGCCGCCGCGAAGCGCAGATTGCTCAGGGTGTACTCGTGGGCACAATAGACCCGGGTGTCCGGCGGCAGATCTGCCAGGCGCCGCAGCGAGGCGTTCATCTGAGCCGGCGAACCCTCGAACAGGCGTCCGCAGCCGGCGCTGAACAGGGTGTCGCCACAGAACAGGCAGCCGTGGCCGTAATAGGCGATGTGGCCGGCCGTATGGCCCGGGCAATCGATCACCTCGAATTCCAGACCCAGACCGTCCAGCCGGACCCGGTCGCCGTCGGCCAGGGCACGGGAGCGACAGGGGATGCGCTCGTTCGCGGGCCCCAGCACCGGCACATCGAAGCGCTCGACCAGCTCCGCCACGCCACCCGTGTGGTCTCCGTGGTGATGGGTCACGAGCACCGTGTCGAGGCTCAGGCCATCCCGGTCGAGGGTCTCCAGCACCGGGCGGGCATCGCCGGGATCCACCACGGCCACGCGCCGCGGGTCCTCCAGGCCGCGGATCAGCCAGAGATAATTGTCGCTGAACGCCGCTATCGGGGTGGTCTCGAGCATCGGTCTATCTTAATGGCGCCGCGCGATAGGGCAAAGAATGGCCTTCACAATTTCCGGCACGGCCGGAAGCCGTTATCCTTGAGCCCATGACAGGCCCGGATTCACCCATCGGCCGCTGGCTGCGGAGCCCCTCTGGCGCATTATTTGCGGCCGCCGAGCGCGAATCGGCCGGCACCGAGCTGGGCCGGCTGTTCGGCGGACAGTTCCTGCAGCTCGGCCTCTGGGGTGAGCCCGAGGCCTTCCTGCCCGTGCCCGGGACAGCCCGCCGTGCCCTGTGCCATGAGCAGGATGGTCCTGGTGTGTCTTTCGTCGGCCGCCCGGAACGGCTGCCGGTGTCGGGGCATTCGGTAGACGCCCTGTTGCTGCCTCATACCCTGGAGATGACCCGGTACCCCCACGAAGTGCTGCGGGAGGCCGAGCGCGTGCTCTCCGCCGGCGGGCGGATCGTGGTGCTGGGTTTCAATCCTCTGAGCCCGCTCGGACTCCGGCGTCTGCTTTCCCGCGGCGGCTATCCGCCGGGTCTGCGACAGCTGGTCAGCGAACGGCGGCTGCGGGACTGGATGACGTTGCTGGGTTTCGACATCACCCTGGCCCGGCATTATTTCCCTCATCATCAGGCGGGCAGCAACCTTCGCGACCGGATGCGGCGGCTGCAGCTCTACCACGGGGCCTACATGATCATCGCCATCAAGCGCATGTATGCAGTCACGCCTACCCGTCTGCGCTGGCGGACTCCGGCCAAGGTCAGCCCCGGCATCGTCGAGCCGTCGACGAGGAATCAGGGTTGAGCCGGGTGGTGATCTATACTGACGGGGCCTGCCGCGGCAACCCCGGGCCGGGAGGCTGGGGTGCCCTGCTGAGTTTCAACGGCCGCGAGAAGGAATTGTTCGGTGGCGAGGCCGAGACCACCAACAACCGCATGGAACTGACCGCAGCCATCCGCGGCCTGGCAGCGCTGAAACGCGCCTGCGAGGTGGACCTGTACACCGATTCCGAATATCTGCGCCTCGGCATCACCCAGTGGATGGCCAACTGGAAGCGCCGCGGGTGGAAGACCGCCAGCCGCAAGCCGGTCAAGAACCAGGACCTGTGGCAGGCGCTGGATACCCAAGCGGCCCGCCACCAGATCCGCTGGCACTGGGTCAAGGGCCACTCGGGCCACGAGGGCAACGAACGGGCCGACGAGTTGGCCAACCGGGGCATCGACGGCTTGTGAGCGCCGTCGACGATCGAGAGGGAACCATGCCGATATGAGACAGATCGTCCTCGATACCGAGACGACCGGCCTCGAGCCGGAGCAGGGTCACCGCATTATCGAGATCGGCTGCGTGGAACTCGTCAACCGTCGCCCGACCGGTAACACCTTCCATTACTATCTCAACCCGGATCGGGAGATCGACCCCGGCGCTCAGGAAGTGCACGGCATCAGCGCCGAGTTCCTGGCCGACAAGCCCCGCTTCGCAGAGATCGCCGGCGAATTAAAGGATTTCCTGGGTGGCGCCGAGCTGTTGATCCACAACGCGCCGTTCGACGTGGGCTTCCTGGACAACGAGTTTTCCCTGGCCGGCGGCGAGCTGTCAGACACCAACGTCGCCGGGCTGTGCGCGGTGCTGGACACGTTGGTACTGGCGCGGGAGATGCACCCGGGCCAGCGCAACAGCCTGGACGCCCTGTGCCGCCGCTACCAGGTGGATAACTCCGGCCGCGAACTCCACGGCGCCCTGCTGGACGCACAGATTCTGGCGGAGGTCTATCTGGCCATGACCGGCGGCCAGGCCGCCTTGTCCCTGGGGACGGAAAAACGGGCCGG
>CBDTYJ010000266.1:0-3934 GCA_965364575.1 uncultured Gammaproteobacteria bacterium | reverse complement strand
GATCCGGAGCGGCTTGTGGCAGCCAGCCGTTTCGTCTAAAGTTTGCGCTTCATAAACAATAGCTTGCACCAACAAGTTTCTGTGAGTTCGTAATTTGTCAAAGGCAACTCAGGCCAACCCTCGGGGGGCCATCCTGGGCCTATCCACCCATCGTGCTCTGCGCGAGGGAGCCTTGTGGATTTTCACCGCCCTGTCGCTGATCCTGTTCGCGGCCCTGGCGACCTACGAGCCGAGGGACCCGGGCTTTAGCTACACGGGCGCCGATGAGCGCGTCACCAATGCCATCGGGCCGGTCGGCGCCTACCTGTCGGACCTGTTCTTCCTGCTGTTCGGCCGTCCCGCTTATCTGTTCCCGGTGATGCTGGCCTATGCCGGCTGGCTGGTATTCCGCTCCCGCGACCCGTCCGCTGCCATGAGCCGCCGTGACCTCGCCCTTCGCGCCGCCGGGTTCGTGTTGACCCTGGTGGCGAGCTGTGGTCTGGCAACCCTGCATTTCTCCGGTCAGGGACTGCCGCATACGGCGGGCGGCGTGGTCGGGGACGCCTTCGGTCACGGGCTTTCGCATGCCCTCAGCTTCCTCGGCGCGACGCTGCTGATGCTGGCGTTGTGGCTCGCCGGCGTCTCGTTGTTCATCGGCGTATCGTGGCTGGCGATCATGGATCATGTCGGCCACGCGACCCTGAGTTCGATCACCTGGGTGCGGGATCGTATCCAGGCCCTCCGTGCCGCCATCGAGGGGCGCAGAGCCGCCCAGTCCCGGCATGAGGAAGTGCGCCGGCAGCAGCGCAAGGCGGCATCGCGTCGACCGCCGAAGATCGAGCCGGTCATCCCGAAAGCGGAGACCAGCGAGAGGGTCGAAAAGGAGCGTCAGGTACCGCTGTTCGAGCCGCCGGCGGATGCCGAGGTGCCGCCCCTGTCGCTGCTTGACGACCCGCCGGCCCGCCAGGCCGGTTACTCCGAAGAGGCGCTGGAGGCCATGTCGCGGCTGGTGGAGCTCAAACTGCGTGATTTTGGCGTCGAGGTGGAGGTGGTGTCCGTCCATCCGGGACCCGTGGTCACCCGCTTCGAACTGCAGCCCGCGCCCGGGGTCAAGGTCAGCCAGATCAGCAATCTGGCCAAGGATCTGGCCCGGGCCCTTTCCGCCATCAGCGTAAGGGTGGTCGAAGTGATCCCCGGCAAGTCGGTGGTCGGTCTGGAGATCCCGAACGAGGTCCGTGAGCTGGTGACCCTGGGGGAGATTCTCCGCTCCCGGGCCTACGACGATCTCCGCTCGCCACTGGCCCTGGCCCTGGGCAAGGATATCGGCGGCAACGCCGAGGTGGCCGATCTGGCCAAGATGCCCCATCTGCTGATCGCCGGCACCACCGGCTCGGGCAAGTCGGTGGCCATCAACGCCATGGTGCTGAGCCTGCTCTACAAAGCGACGCCCGAGCACGTGCGCCTGATCATGGTCGACCCCAAGATGCTGGAACTCTCGGTCTACGAGGGCATCCCCCATCTGCTGGCGCCGGTGGTCACGGATATGAACGAGGCGGCCAACGCACTGCGCTGGTGCGTGGCCGAGATGGAGCGGCGCTACCGGCTGATGGCTGCACTCGGCGTGCGCAACATCGGCGGCTACAATCGCAAGGTCAGCGACGCCATCGACAAGGGCACGCCGTTCCCCGATCCGCTGTTCGTGCCGCCGGAGATCCTGGACGAGGACGAGCGGCCGGAGCCGCCGACGCTGAGCCCGTTGCCCTTCGTGGTCGTCATCGTCGACGAACTCGCGGACATGATGATGATCGTCGGCAAGAAGGTCGAGGAGTTGATCGCGCGGCTGGCACAAAAGGCCCGCGCCTCGGGCATCCATCTCGTCCTCGCCACCCAGCGCCCCTCGGTGGACGTCATCACCGGTCTGATCAAGGCCAACATCCCGTCGCGGATCGCCTTCCAGGTGTCCGCGAGGGTCGATTCCCGCACCATCCTCGACCAGATGGGGGCGGAGGCCCTGCTGGGCCACGGCGACATGCTCTACCTGCCCCCTGGCACATCGGTGCCGCAGCGTATCCACGGCGCGTTCGTATCCGATCAGGAAGTGCACCGGGTGGTCAAACATCTGCGCGGCTCCGGCAGCCCGGTCTATGTCAACGAGGTCCTGGAAGGGCCATCCGCCCCGGTACCGGGTCTAAGCGCCGACAATGGCGGGGGCGCCGCGGATACCGAGCAGGATGCTCTGTACGACGAGGCAGTGCGCATCGTCACCGAGACCCGCAAGGCCTCTATCTCCGGCGTACAGCGGCGTCTGAAGATTGGTTACAATCGCGCCGCCCGGATGGTCGAAGCGATGGAGGAGGCCGGTATAGTGGGCCCCCTCGAAGCCAATGGATCCCGAGAGGTGCTGGCTCCGCCGCCGCCCGAGGACTGAACCTTCGCCGCTGCCAAGAGCCTGATCCTACATGCGTAGACAGTTCATTCGGGCACTGCTGATGCTGCTGGTGGTGACTCCGGCCGGCGCTCAGGAGCACGGGGCCGACGACGGCGTCGCCATTCTGAAGGCGTTCCTTGCCGATACCACGACGCTCGAAGCCGCCTTCGAACAGACCCTTTCACCGAACGGCGACAGCGAGCCCCAGGTCAGCCGTGGACGTTTCTATCTGAAGCGTCCCGGTCGATTCCGCTGGGACTATCAGGAGCCGGCCGAGCAGCTGGTGGTCTCGGACGGCGAGCGGATCTGGATGTTCGACCGGGACCTGGATCAGGTGACGGTGCGACCGATCGACGAGTCCCTGCGCGGGACCCCGGCCATGCTGTTGAGCGGTGAGGCGTCGCTGGACGAGAGCTTCGCGGTCATCGCCAGCCGCCTGGACGATGGCATCCGGTACGTCACTCTCGAGCCCCTGCAGCCCAGCCCGGAGTTCGAGTCCCTCACGGTGGGACTGGCTTCCGGACAGATCGTGAGCATGGAACTGCTGGACGGTATCGGCCAGAGAAGCCTGATCGAATTCTCGGACCTGCGCAGCAATGCGCCCCTGGATGATGGACTGTTCCGGTTCGAGCCGCCGCCGGGGGTCGACGTGATCGGCGCCCGCGAGGATTGAGCATCCCGGTCGCATCCATGTATCCGCTGCGCTGGAGACGCTGGTGGCTGGCGGCGGGTTTGATGCTGGTACTCGCCGTCACGCTGCTCTCCCTGATGCCATCGCCGCCTCAAGTCTCCGGTTCCGACAAATTCAGCCACCTGAGTGCCTATGGCGTGCTGGCGCTCTGGTTTGCGGGGATGTACCGGCCGGATCGTTACGGATGGATCCTGCTCGGGTTGTTCACCCTGGGTGGGGTCATCGAAATTCTTCAGGGCCTCGGCGGTCACCGCCATCCGGAGATCGCCGATGCAGCGGCCAATCTGCTCGGCATCATCATCGGTCTCGGCCTCGGGCGTCTCGCGCTGGCCGGCTGGTGCATCCGGGCCGAACGGCTGATCGCCGGGGAGGCTGGTCGTGGGGACTGATCCGGCGACCGACCCACGGCCGCTGGCTGACCGTCGCCGGCCCGCCGGACTGGAGGGGTTTTTCGGCCAGACCCATCTCCTGGCGCCCGGTAAACCGCTACGTCTGATGGTGGAGGGCGGGTCGCTTCACTCGATGGTGCTGTGGGGACCACCTGGCACCGGCAAGACGACCCTCGCCCGCATTATCAGCGGGGCGTGTGGCGCTCACTTCATCGCCTTGTCGGCGGTGATGGCCGGGGTCAAGGACATCCGCGCGGCGGTGGCCGAGGCCAGGCGCCTCCAGCAGAAGGAGACGCGGCGGACGGTGTTGTTCCTGGACGAGGTGCATCGTTTCAACAAGGCACAGCAGGATGCCTTCCTGCCCTTCGTCGAGGACGGCACCCTGGTGTTCGTCGGCGCTACCACCGAAAATCCCTCGTTCGAACTCAACAAGGCGCTCTTGTCCCG
>CBDTYJ010000265.1:0-3938 GCA_965364575.1 uncultured Gammaproteobacteria bacterium | reverse complement strand
TCAAGAAGGCGCTCACTTATCCGGCCGCCGTCGTCGGCGTCGCGATCATCGTCACCACCATCCTGCTGATCTACGTGATCCCGCAGTTTGAAAGCCTGTTCTCGGGCTTCGGCGCCGACCTGCCGACGTTCACCCGCACGGTCGTGGACCTGTCGCTATTCGTCCGCACCAAGGGCTGGATGATCCTCGCGGTGGCGGTTGCCGGCGTCTGGGCCTTTGTCTATTTCCGCAAGCGATCCCGCGACTTCCACCGCCTGATCGACCGGATCACCCTCAGGCTGCCGATCATCGGCGACATCCTGCGCAAGGCGGCCATCGCCCGTTTCTCCCGGACCCTGTCGACCATGTTCGCGGCCGGCGTGCCGCTGGTCGAGGCGCTGGAATCCGTGGCCGGCGCCACCGGCAATATCGTCTACCAGGAGGGCGTGCTGGACATCAGGGAGGAAGTGGCCACCGGCCAGCGCCTGCAGCGCGCCATGGATGCCACGGAACTGTTCCCGAACATGGTGATCCAGATGGTGGCGGTCGGCGAGGAATCCGGTTCCCTGGACGAGATGTCGGCCAAGGTCGCCGATTTCTACGAGGCAGAGGTGGATGCGGCCGTGGATTCCCTGAGCAGCCTGCTGGAGCCGATGATCATGTCCATCCTCGGCGTGCTCGTGGGTGGCCTGGTCGTGGCCATGTATCTGCCCATCTTCAAGATGGGGTCCGTCATCTAGGCAGGCCGGGTGCCGGCTCGCGGCCGGCGGCCGGACGGCACGCGGCCACCGGCGGACCGCTGAACCGCTTCCGCGGGAAGGAAGAGCATGGACAGCCTTGCATTCCTCGGCGCACAGCCGCCTGTCTTTGTCACCCTGATATTCATCCTCGGGCTGCTGGTCGGCAGCTTTTTGAACGTCGTGATCCATCGGCTGCCGCTGATGCTGCAACGTGACTGGCGCGCCCAGTGCGCCGAATTGCTCGATCAGCCGGCCGAGCCGTCCGAGACCTACAACCTGATCGTTCCCCGGTCTGCCTGCCCCCGTTGCGGACACGTCATCGGCTCCCTCGAGAACATTCCGGTGCTGAGCTACCTCGTGCTCAGAGGGCGATGCTCCGCCTGCAAGGCGCCGATCTCGGTGCGCTATCCCCTGGTCGAGATCCTGACCGCGGTGGTCTCGGCCGTCGTCGCCTGGCGTTTCGGACCCGGCTGGGTCTGCAGCTTTGCCCTGATCGTCACCTGGTCGCTGGTGGCGCTGACGGTGATCGATCTGGATCACAAGCTGTTGCCCGACATCATCACCCTGCCGCTGTTGTGGCTCGGTCTGCTGGTGAGCCTCGCCGGCCTCAGCTGGGAGGGCCGGCCCGCTTTTGCGGATATGCGAAGCGCGATCATCGGGGCGGCTGCGGGGTACCTCTCCCTGTGGCTGGTCTATCACCTGTTCCGCCTGCTCACCGGCAAGGAGGGCATGGGGTATGGCGACTTCAAGCTGCTCGGCGCCCTCGGCGCCTGGCTCGGCTGGCAGGGCCTGCCGCTGACCATCCTCCTGTCGACGGCGGTGGGCGCGACCCTGGGCGTCATCCTGATCATCGCCGGCAAGCGCGACCGCCAGACCCAGATTCCGTTCGGTCCGTACCTCGCCGCCGCCGGCTGGATCGCGATGCTGTGGGGTCAGGACATCACTCGCGCCTACCTGTCCTTCTCCGGGCTGGGCTAAACCGTGCCGGCCCGCCCTGATCACGCCCGCCGGTCCATGATCGTCGGCCTGACCGGCGGTGTCGCCTCCGGCAAGTCCACGGTGGCCGACGAATTCGGCGCCCTCGGCGTCCCGGTGCTCGACACCGACATTATCGCCCGCCAGGTGGTGGCTCCCGGCTCGGCCGGGCTCCGGCAGATCGAAGCCGCGTTCGGCGGGGAGGTCCTGAGCAGGGATGGCGGCCTGGACCGGGCCCGTCTGCGGGCGCTGGTATTTGCCGACGCGGAGGCTCGGCAGACGCTGGAGTCCATCACCCACCCGCTGATCCGCCAGGAACTGGCCCGGCAGGCGGCGGATGCGGTGGGCGCCTACCAGATCCACGTGATCCCGCTGCTGGTGGAAGCCGGACTCCAAGGGCAGGTCGACCGGGTGCTGCTGGTGGACTGTCCCGTGGCTCTGCAGATAGAGCGGCTGCGTGCCCGCGACGGTGAGACCGATGAATCGGCGAGGCGGATACTGGCCGCCCAGGCATCCAGGGAAGCCCGCCTCTCGGCCGCCGACGACGTGCTGGTCAATGACGGTGACCCATCGGCGCTGGTTGAAGCGGTGGCCAGGCTGGATCGCTTTTATCGGCGCCTGGCGGCCGGCGGCGATTTCGGGGCTCCGGGCCGGCGTTTGCCGTAGGCCCCGGTGCTGGTGGAGAATGACCGGATGAGTTCGAGACCCGCCGACATCCCCGATCAGGAACGGGCGGCCGATATGGTCACCTACGAGCAACCGCTCTCCGAGCGGATGCGGACCTTCCTGCGGCTCGAATTTCTGGCCCAGCAGACCAACCACCATTCTCTGGACCCCGCCCCCTGGAGCAGCCGGGCGGCGATCGCCAGCCTGCTGGAGATCCTCACCATCCTCGGCCGCGGCGACATCCGCGCGGATGCCATGAAGGAACTGGAGCGGCAGGCGTCGCTGATGGAGATGTTCGCGTCGAAGCCGGGCGTGGACAAGAAACGGCTGGATACCTTGCTCGACCGCGTGACCCAGCTGCGCGGACGTCTGGGCGAGAGCGGCGCTCATTATGCTCAACCGCTGAAAGAATCCGAATTCCTGAGCGCGATCAAACATCGCAGCGCGATTCCCGGCGGCACCTGCGAGTTCGACCTGCCGGATTTCAAACACTGGCTCAATCTGCCCTATGAAGAGAGGGTGAGCGATTTCCAGATATGGTTTTCGGCCATCAAGCCGCTATGTGACGCCGTCTCCCAACTGCTGTGGATGACCCGTGAGAGCTCGCCGGGCGAGCCACAGCAGGCCCACAAGGGTCTGTTCCAGCATTCCATCGAACGCGGCACGCCCAGCCAGCTGCTGCGTGTCTCGCTGGCGGCACCGGCGGCAGTCTATCCGGAGATCAGCGGCAGCCAGCATCGTTTCACCATCCGCTTCTACAGCTGGAGCGGCATCGAGCGACGTCCCGTACAGTGCGGCGACGACGTGGAGTTTCTGCTCGCCTGCTGCTGATTCCCGCCACCATGTCCAAGCCCCGAAAGGCAGTCCAGGTCAAATGCCCCACCTGCGGAGACGCAGTGACCTGGGGTACGTCTTCCCCCTGGCGTCCATTCTGCAGCGAGCGTTGCCGCCTGCTGGACCTGGGTGCCTGGTTCACGGAAGAGCGCGGCATCCCCGTCCCGGGCGAAGAAGCGGAACCCGAACTCACCGGGCCTCCGGCGGAACAGGAATGAGGTCGCGGGACCCGGACCGACCGGTCTATTCCCACAGGGCGCTGATCGCCGCCACACCCTGAGCGCCGTGTCGCCAGGCCGGGTCCAGCATGGTCGGGACCATCCCGCCGATGGCATAGACGGGCAGCGGCAGGCCTCCGACCAGAGCTGAAAAACGTTCCCAGCCCATCGACGGTGCCCCGGGATGGCTGGCGGTGGCCAGTACCGGACCGAGCACGGCGTAATCGGCGTGGAGTCTCGCCGCGGCCGCCAATTCGTCCTCGTCATGGCAGGACATGCCCAGCCAACTGACCGCGGGTCGCGTTGCCCTCGTCAGACCCTTCCAGCCTCGCACCGGCAGGTGGATACCGTCCGCAGCCGTCGCCTCGATCACCGGTAGCACGCGCGCCGGCTCGCCGTTGATCACCACCGCCACGCCTCGCGGCCGGCAGCAGTCGATGGCGGTGGCCGCAAGATCGATCAGTTCAGGAGCCCCCGCCCATGGTGCCCGGACCTGGACCAGACTCGCGCCGCGGTCCACGACCCG
>CBDTYJ010000264.1:0-3948 GCA_965364575.1 uncultured Gammaproteobacteria bacterium | reverse complement strand
GAGGACCGCCACCCTGACGACGTTGCGGCGCTTGAGTTCTTCGAAAAGGGACATGGTTTGCGGCATCAGCCTCCCGACGCTGACCCGATCATGAAGGAATGGGTCGCGTTGTCAACGCGGCGGGTAGTGACGAGACAACTCGATCCAAAAAAACCAGAACAAGACGGCCGGTCGAGAGGCTGCGCGTGCAGTCGGTGGAGCAGAAAGATTCAGGGCGCCGTCGGCAAACTCAGGAATGGGCGTCCAGGGAACGGCGCCGGGTCAGGCCGTCTGGCCGACCTGGGCAAACCGAGCAGCCGATGACCCGGCGAACATCGCTGCAGATTCTGGTTCCCATGACTCTTGAGGTCAGGAATCTTCTCCGTCATCTGTTTGTAAGCCCGGCGATTCGCGATACATTGCCCTGCAATGGCCATCTCCTGGACAGAGTTGCGACGGCGCAAGGTCGTGCGTGTGGCGGCGGCTTATGTGATCGGCGCCTGGCTGCTGATGCAGGTCGGCGACACGCTGGTTGGCCTGCTGGAGCTGCCCGGCTGGACCGGCAAGGCGCTGGTGGTGGCGCTGGCCATCGGCTTCCCGCTGGCGCTGATCCTGTCCTGGGTGTTCGACATCACCCCCGAGGGTCTCGAGAAGACTGGCCCCGCCGAAGAATCGGAGCCAGGCGTCTTCCGCTACGCCGATCCCGAACCCATCGATGCCGGGGAGCTCGACCTGCTTCGCCCCCAGACCACGCCGCTGATCGGCCGTGAGCAGGAGATGGCCGTGCTGGATTCCCGTTTGACGGAAGCGGCCGCAGGCCGGGGCGGCATGGTGCTGATCGGCGGCGAACCTGGCGCCGGCAAGACGCGGCTGGGCGAGGAGGCACTGGCTCTCGGGCACGCTCGCGGCATGCTGCCGCTGGCCGGGCACGCCTACGAGGAGCACGGCGCGCCGTTCGTCACCAGTACCGAAATCCTCGAGCAGCTGGTGCGCGCCGTGCCCGCCGACAACCTGCGCAACGTGCTGGGCCCGACCGCGGGGGAGATCACCCTCTTGCTGCCGGAGCTGCGGCGGCGATTTCCGGACATCCCGCCACCTGAGGAGGTACCGCCTGAGCAGCAGCAGCGCTATCTCTTCAACGCGATGCTGGAACTGACCGAACGTCTGGGCAGCGCGGTGCCGCTGGTGGTCCTGCTCGACGATATGCAATGGGCCGACGAGTCGACCACGCTGTTGCTCGAGTACCTCGCCCCGCACCTGCCGCGGCTGCCAGTGATTTACATCGTCACGTATCGGGACGTGGCAGCCGATATAGGCGAACCCTTCCAGCGGGCGCTGTCCCGCCTGTCGCGCCTCGACAGCGTCAGCCGCATCGCGCTGCGCGATCTGGGTCAGGACGAGGTGGCGACGCTGCTGGCCAGTCTCGGCGGGGCCAATCCGCCGGCGTCGATCGTGGAGGTCATCTACCGGGAGACCGAGGGCAATCCCTTCTTCGTGCAATCGGTCTACCGCCACCTGGCGGAGGAAGGCCGGCTGTTCGACGCCGAGGGCCGATGGCGCACCGACCTGGATGCCGATTCGCTGGCGGTGCCCGAAGGGGTGCGGCTGGTCATCGACCAGCGCCTGAAGCGGCTGGGCGACGAGACGCGGGCGATCCTGGGACAGGCCGCGGTGATGGGCCTGCGCTTCGAGATGGGCCTCGTCGAAAAGGCCTGCGGCCGGGACGGTGAGACCGTACTGACGGCCATCGAAACCGCCGAAGACGCAGGGCTGGCGTTCCACGCCTCCGGCCCCCGGTCCGACCGCTATGAGTTCTCCCACGCGCTGGTCCGCCAGACGCTCCTCGAGGCCTTATCCGCTCCGCGTCGGCAGCGCCTGCACCTGGCGCTGGCCGACGCCATGGAAGCCGCGCGTCCCGACGACCTACGTTACACGGCAGACATCGCCCGGCACCTGTACGACGCCGGCCCGCTGGCCGAACCCGGCCGCACGCGCCGCTTTATGTTCGACGCCGGCCGCGCCGCTATTGCCGCGGCCGCCGCCGATGAAGCCCTGGAAGCCTATAACAAGGCGCTGGAGCTCGACGATGCGCTCGTGGACGAGGAGCGGGCCCGCATTCTTTACCATCGCGGCGTGGCCTGGCGGGGACTCAAGCGCTGGGATGACGCGGCCCGCGACTGGCTGGAGGCGTTGCCGTTGTTCGAGCGGCTGGGCGAAGGTGACACCGTGGCCCGCATCTGCTGGGACCTCGCCTACTGGCATTCCTGGGCCAACCGCATGGCCGAAGCCGAAGCGCTATGCCGGCGCGGCCTCGCGGCGGTCGGTGAGGCGCCCAGCGTGGCCCGCTGCCAGCTGCTGGCGGCCTTCGCCATGTGCGCCGGGGAGAGGACCGAGTACCAGATCTGGGAGACCTATATCGAGCAGGCGATCGCGATGGCCGAGCAACTGGGCGAGGAGCGCCTGCTGGGTGGCTACATCCTGACGGGCAAACAGTATCTGGGCGAGCACTGGTTGAAGGCCGACCTGCACGCCGAGACGGCTGACCGGGCGATCGCTCTGATGCGACGCCTGGGGACGCCGTTCGAACTATCCACCACGCTGGGTGCATCGTTTCTGGGCTACATGAGCGCCGGACGCTTCGACGACGTGGAAGAAAACCACGCGGAAGCCCACGCCCTCGCCCGAGAACACGGTGATTTCGGCAGCGAGATGCATGCGCAGCTGGCGCTGGGCATGGTGCGATGCTACCGCGGCGATCTGGAAGGGGGCCGCGCGCTTCTCACCCACGTGGCCGACTGGACCCGCGACGTCGACTTCGCCTGGAAAGGACCCGTGCTGAGCATGGAGGCCGTCGCCTGTTTCTGGGCCGGCGACTGGGGACGCGCCCGGGAAATCGCCGACGAGATAATGGCGGAGCCGATCGAGGGCACGATGGCGGGCATGGAGGCGTCGGTGCGCCTGCTGCTGCTGGCGCAGGCCGGCGATCCGGAGGCCGGGTCCCTTTTGGAAGAATTAACGACACGGGTCTGCGTCGCCGGGCAGGAGAATCAGATCGGCGCCTGGCATGCGGGCATGGCGACGCTGGAAGCGGCCGCGCTCCTGGATATGCGCGACCGCTGCGCCGCGCTTTACGACTGCGCCGTGCAGCTGGAACGGGCGGGCACGCACATCGTCTGGGGACTCGGCATGGCCGAGAAGCATGCGGCCATCGCGGCCGCGGCCGGCGGCCAATGGGACCGCGCGGAGAGGCACTTCGACGCCGCTACTGCACGTGCCGAGGCCATCGGCGACCGTCTTGACGGGGCCGAACTTCTGCGATGGCGAGCACAGGCGAGGCATTGGCGCGGCGCACCCGGAGACCGGGAGCAGGCCATGGCCCTGGCGCAATCCGCCCGGGATGGCTATGCCGCGATCGGGATGAAGCGCCACGTTGAACTGGCGGAGGCACTGCGGCAGGCCAGCGCGTAGCCGTCGTCCAATAAGCGCCTTGAGACAGCGTACCTCACCTATAGCTTTTCAGCTGAGGGGGGACGCGGGCATCTACCGGGCGTCGCTCGCTGCCGCAGCCCAACCGAAGGCATCTGGTGTGACAGCGGCCGTCTCCCTCGTGCCGTCGGGGACAGTGACCGTGATTCCCCTGACCGAGCTCAGACCTGCGCCCGCAGAGTACGCGGCCGGATAACAGTTGGAGCGCCCGGATGCGGGCGATCAGAACAGCGTAATGTGCCGAGTGATGGTCACTGTCCGGTAACTCCACGAGCACACCGTCGCACGAGGGTGCCGGCCTTCACCTATTCACCCGTTTAATCCCGGACAACTGACGTCCCCAGATGGACCGCGACTCCTCGCCAGTGACTGAACAGGCGAACGCCGGCACTCGCCCAATCATGGCTTGTAGGAAACTGAGATACTACGCCTGCTTCGCATCGTTCGCTGACCAAAAAGGGGACAAGACATGCCTCTGAGTCC
>CBDTYJ010000263.1:0-3960 GCA_965364575.1 uncultured Gammaproteobacteria bacterium | reverse complement strand
GCGGCCAGCCGCGCCCGCTCCGGACGCCGGACCTGGGTGGCCACCCGGACCATGTCGTGGTTGGTGAGGAAGATGGCGTCCAGGGCGTGGGCCGGGTAATAGTCCGCCACGTCGCACAGGGTCTCCTGGATCAGGCCCGGCGTGTCGTCCCGGGTCCCGCCGACGATGGCCGCGGCCAGATCGAAATTGAAATTCATATCGAGCTGGGAGTAGGGCGTCTCGCCGAAGAAGGGCGCGACCTCGTCCACGGTGGTCCAGTTCTCGCCGATGAAGATCGCATCAGGGTAGTCCCTGCGCACTTCCCGGGCGAACTCGATCCACCATTCATGGGTCTCCGGCGAACCGCCCGCCTTCGCCTCCTCGCCGGCCTCGATGATGTGCCGGGAGGCATCGAGGCGGAAGCCGTCCAGACCCCGGGCCAGCCAGCGATTTGCGATGGCGATCATCTCGGCCCGCACCCGGGGATTCTCGAAATTCAGATCCGGCATGCCGCCCCAGAACAGGCCGTAGTAATAGAGCGGCAGACGCTGTGACCGGTGCCAGGTCAGGGACGCGGACCAGGGCTGGGTCCAGCCCGGATCGTCCTCCCGCCAGATATACCAGTCATGGTAGGAATCGTCCGCCGACACGTTGGCCTGAATGAACCAGGGGTGCCAGGCGGAGGTGTGGTTGACCACCAGGTCCATGATCACCCTGATGCCGCGCTTGTGCGCCTCCGCCAGCAGGCGGTCGAAGTCCGCCTCGCTGCCGTAATCCAGCTCCACCCGGTCGTAGTTGAGCGTGTCGTAGCCGTGATAGCTGGGCGACTCGGTGATCGGCAGCATCCAGATGGCGTCGACGCCCAGATCAGCATCCGTGTCCGGGTCGCCGTCGTTGAGATAATCCAGCCGCGAAGTCAGGCCATTGAAATCGCCGATGCCGTCGCCGTCCGAGTCCTGGAAGCTGCGCACAAAGACCTGGTAGAAGACCGCATCCCTGGCCCAGTGATCCAGCTGGCCGGCGCCGTATTCCACCGGGCAGATCTCCGCGCTGGCGGGCGCCGGGCCGAGGCTGCCCCAGGCGATCGAAACACCGAGCGCAGCAGCCAGTAGAAGCCTGGGATAAAGTGCCGGGCGGTGGTTTTTCACGAGCGCATCTCCGGGAAGAATTCGCCTTACCCCAGCCTATCATGGGGTGCGATCACCGGAAGCCGGGCGGTCACTCGTCGGCTTGCGGATCGGCCAGCCCGGGCTCCTCGATCAGGGGCTCCTCCATCAGGGGTTCTTCGATGAACGTCTCCTCGGTGAACGGTTCTGGCGCTGGATTGTCGGCGCAGTCCCAGCGGCGCGCCTGGGCGTTCCGCCAGTGTTCGTCGTAGGGCACGCCATAGCCCATCTCCAGCAGCACCGTGCCCAGGTCTTCGCCGCCGACCGAGAGCTTTCCCACCAGGGCCCGGCCCATCCGCGCCCGGCGGACTTCGCTGGCCCGCAATTGTTTGCCGCGGACGAAACCGCGGACAAAATCCCGGACCTGGAGACCGAACTCACGCTCGCAGAGCTGCCGGGTGCGGGTGGCGGACGGCGTATGGACGTTGGAAAGATGGAAGCGGCCGTCACCGCGGACGAAGGGCCCCTCGCGCCAGCGGAGGTTGAAGCGCCAGCCATCGATCACCTGGGCCATGCTCACCCGGAACGGTCCCGGGTTGGTCGGTTCCTGAAAGCTCCACGTCCTTTCCTGATCCGGGTCCTGGTCCTGGGCCGATACGCTCAGCGACAGGCAGAGGAGAAACAGGATGGCTGATCCCGTGACCGGGGTGATCCGCTTTTCCATGGCAGGATCCTATACCGGGCGCGCCGACCCATGCCATGGTATCCGGCTCTGGAGGGACTGCCCGGCGGGTTGCACGGGACCACCCCTTGAAAGGGAACAGCGTCGGCAACGACAGCCTGTCCGGGGCGCGGTAGGCCGGTTGTATGCAGGCCGGAGTCCCTGCGAACGTGGATCCAGGGCGTCCGATGCCGTCCAGCCGAACTTTACGCGGACGCAATGGTAGACCCACGAAACCGCTCGGTTATTATTGACTCGGGCGGAGCTGGCACCCAATCGGAACGGATATATCCCGGAACCGGACCGGGCGTGGCCTGATGCCGTATGCCTCGCCGGATTCGAAAGGGCCTCGATCGCGATAACCGGGGGTGCGTCGCCATTGAATTTTTTGGACCACGGGAGGAAGTGATGCGGATTTTGATGACCCTTTTTGCCGTCTTGCTCGTCGCGCCGGCGGCGGTGGGACAGGACCTTTTCGTTTTCCCCAACGACGGGCAGAGCCAGGACCAGCAGGATATGGACACGTTCCAGTGCCAGCGGGCGGCCACGGACCGGACCGGTTTCGATCCCATGGCGACGCCCACCGCCTCGACTCGCGCCCCCGAGCAAAAGGGCGGAGTGGTCGGCGGTGCCGCGCGGGGCGCTCTGCTTGGAACAGCCGTGGGCGCCGTGACGGGGAACACGAAGAAAGGCCTGAAGGCCGGCGCGGTAGGCGGCGGCGTCATCGGCGGCATGCGCCGGGCGGACAGCAACCGCCAGCGGGACGACTGGGAGCGCAGGGAAGTACAGAACTACCAGCGCAACCGCGATAACTGGAACCGGGCGTTCGTCGCCTGCATGGAATCCCGCCGCTACACGGTCCGCTAGGAGGGCAAGAGCATGAGATCAGGAATGAAGATGATTGCGTTCGCTGCCCTGATGGGCTTCGTGGCCACCGCGTCCGCTGCTGACTACTTCGACGGCAAGAAGCCGCTGCTGTGTTCGGTTTACCAGCTGTTTCAATGTGATCATCCCAACGACTGCCGGGCGGTCACGCCCGATCAGATCGAGGGCTTCAGCCATCTGGATATCGATTTCGCCAAGAAGGTGGTGACCCGGGCCGGGGAGGAGTCGGAACAGCAGTCACCCATCGAGAGCATGGAGACCCGGGTCGACGGCAAGCTGATCATCCAGGGCATCGAGGACGGCCAGGAAGGGGTCCGTGACGGTGCCGGCTGGACCATCTCCATCATGAATCCGGAAGGGACCATGGTGCTTGCGGCCGCCGGTGATGGTTTCGCGGTGGTCGGTCTCGGTGCCTGCGTGCCCAAGCCCTGAACCGGCCTCCGTCCGGGACGGCGCCGGAAATGACCCGAGTCGACGGCCGGCAGAGGCCGGCCGTCGACTCTCGATTCTCCATCCAATGGGTCCGTTGCCGCCTACCTCCTGACATCACCCTGCCCTGAACTGTCCTTACCGGGGCGGCCTTCAGACCCCGCAAACCCCGATGACCGGAGAGAAATCCATGAATATTCGTGCACGTGCTCTGTTGCTGACCGCCACCCTCGCTGCTTCGTCTGTCGCAATCGGAGCGGGCAAGGGCGGCGGCAATCTCCGGTATTTCGATGCGGACCAGCATTTTCATCCCCAGGGCAAGCCGCCGTCGGAGCACACGCTCAAGGTCATCGAGGCGCACAGCGCCCCGCTGCCGTTCTCGGACAAGCGGGATTTCGATGAGGCGAAAAAGGGTTTTATCGCCGAGCCGGAGTCCTGGAAGATCCTGGGCCCGGAAGGCAATGTGGTCTGGGATCTCGAGCGTTACAAATTCCTCCTCGAGGGTGAGGACTTTCCGAGTATCCACCCCTCCCTGCAGCGTGTGTCCGAGCTGAACATGAGTTACGGCCTGTACGAAGTCATACCGGGCTTTTATCAGGTGCGCGGCTTCGATCTGGCCAATATCACGTTCGTCCAGGGCGAGACCGGCTGGATCGTGTTCGACCCGCTGACTGCGGCGGAAACCGCGGCCGCCGCGAAGGAGCTGGTCGACAAACACCTGGGCGAGAGACCCATCGTGGCGGTGGTCTACTCCCACTCCCACGCGGATCACTGGGGCGGCGTGCGCGGCATCGTGGACGAAGCGGACGTGCGGGACGGCAAGGTCCAGATCATCGCGCC
>CBDTYJ010000262.1:0-3991 GCA_965364575.1 uncultured Gammaproteobacteria bacterium | reverse complement strand
GAAGCGGTATGCGTCGATGGTCTGGATGACGTCGCCGGCGCCCTGGACAATCTCACCCACGGTGCAGTGAGTTTCCTCGACGCGGAGCTGGCCGCGCACGGCGACGCCCCCCAATCCGACCTGTTGAGTCACTATGTGGACGGCCCTCCGGTCCTTTCCAACCTGTTGGCCGGCGTGCGGGCTGTGGACGATCTGCCGCGGGCGCTGGCGGTCCGCCGGCTGCTGAATTCCGGGGAATCGGTGGTGACTCGCGGCGGGATCTGGATGGGCCCGGGCTGGCTGCGGATCAACCGGCCCGGCGAGGGCGAAAGCGGTCTGCTGCGGAGGGAACAGGAGATTCGCGAGCAGCGCAGGGCCCTCGAGCAGCTGGTGGCTGACACCGAGGCCGGCGAGACGGCCTACGAGAAGATCAAGACCGGACTGGGCCAGCTCGAACAGGATCGGGACGTCCTGCAGGAGAAGATCAATCAGGCCCATCGTCAGCACGCGGACCTGCGCGGACAGCTGACGTCGGCGCGCTCGAGGCTGGAACAGGCCCGCGGCCAGCTGGGCCAGTTCAAGACCGAGGCCGCGGACATCGCCGCCCAGCTCGAGGAGGCCCAGGACACCCTGCGGGGTTCCCGTTCGCAGCTGGAGACCTCCATGGGCCGGATGTCGGTGGTCGAAGCCCAGCGTCAGGAACTGGAATCCCAGCGCGATGCCTTGCGCCATGTCCTCGACCAGGCCCGGGAACGCGCCCAGGCGGAGCGCGCGACCGCCCACGATATCGCGATCAAGGTCGAGTCCAGGCGCTCCAGCCGGGAGTCTGCGGGGGTGGCGCTGGAACGCCTCCAGGCGCAGACCGAACAACTGGTGCAGCGTCGCGACGGTCTGATCACCCAGCTCAAGTCCGCCGAGGGACCGCTGGAGCGTCAGCAGGCACAGCTGGCGAATCTGCTCGAACAGCGAGTCGGCGTCGAGTCCGGTCTCAGCGAGGCGAGGGATGCCGTGCACGCGGCCGACGGACAGCTGCGGGAGCTGCAGGAGCATCGCCAGATCCGGGCGCGCCAGGCGGAGGAGGTGCGCGCCACGCTCGACGAGCTGCGTTTGTCCACCCGCGAGACCAGCGTGCGCCGGGAGACCGTCGCCGAACAATTCCTCGCTACCGGATTCGAGCTGGAGCCGCTGCGCCAGGCGCTCGCGGAGGATGCGTCCATCCCGGGATGGGAGGAGACGCTGACGCGCCTCACCGCCCGGATCGACCGACTGGGCCCGATCAACCTCGCTTCGATCGACGAACTGAAGGAACAGACCGAGCGTCAGCAGTATCTCAACGCTCAGAACGATGACCTGACCGAGGCCCTGAATACGCTGGAGAACGCCATCCGGCGTATCGATCGTGAGACCCGCACGCGGTTCAAGGAGACGTTCGATCGGGTGAATGACGGCCTCAAGGAGATCTTCCCCCGTCTGTTCGGCGGCGGCCACGGCTATCTGGAGCTGAGTGGTGAAGACCTGCTGGACGCCGGCGTCACGATCATGGGCAGGCCGCCGGGCAAGCGCATCAGCAGCATCCACCTGCTCTCGGGCGGCGAGAAGGCATTGACCGCCGTCGCCCTGGTATTTTCGATCTTCAATCTGAACCCGGCGCCGTTCTGCATGCTCGACGAGGTCGATGCGCCGCTGGATGACGCCAACGTCGGACGGTTCTGCGACATCGTCCGCGAGATGTCAGAGCGGGTTCAGTTCATCGTCATCACTCATAACAAGATGACGATGGAAATGACCCACCAGCTCGCCGGCGTCACCATGCACGAGCCGGGTGTCTCGAGGCTGGTGGCGGTGGATCTGGACGAGGCGGTCCAGATGGCGGCGATTTAGCACGGTTTGAGTGACATGCCGGAGTTGCGCTGGATATTGCTGCTGATCGGCCTACTCGTACTGGCCGTCATCTATTTCTGGGGTCGCCGCCGGTCGGCGGAGCGCCATGAGGAGCCGCAGCCTCTTTCCCGGGTCGAGCCGCGTCTGGACGCGGATCTGCCGCCCTGGGAGGCTGAAAACGTCCCGGTGCCGGAGCCGGAACCGATCGTGGCCGAGCCTGCTCCACGCCGACAGCTCGACACTCAGCTCGACCTCGAGGGTCATCACGGCGCTGATCAGTCAGCCGGGACAGAATCGGCCGGAGGCGAACAACAGAAGATCCTGGTGCTCCATATCCGGCCGGTCCGGGGCGAGGAATTCAGCGGGCCAGAGCTGATGCAGGCATTCGAGGCCGAGGGCCTCAGCTATGGGGACTACGGCGCGTTTCATCACCAGGATGACGCCGGACGGAGCCTCTTCACCGTGGTCAGCATGCTGGAGCCCGGCAGCTTTCCGGTGGACCGGATGGAGGAATTCCGCACCCGTGGTCTGACCGCGTTCATGATGGTGCGGACCGCCGGCAGCGTGGAGGCGCTGGCGCGAATGATCGCCTGCGCACGGCGTCTGGCCAACCTGCTCGAAGGCGAGGTGCTCGACGAGGCGGGCAGCACACTCACAAACCAGCGCGCGACCCACATGAAGGAAGAGATTGTGGAGTTCCTGCGCCAGTCACGACTCACAGAGGGCATGGGGTTGTCCAGGTGAGCAAGGCCCGGGCCGCTCAAGAAAAGCGCGCGGCCGAACTCCGGCGCCTGATCGATCATCACAATTACCTCTATTACGTCGTCGACGCCCCGGAGATTCCCGATGCGGAGTACGACCGTCTGCTGCGCGAACTCCAGCAACTGGAGGCCGATCATCCAGAACTGATTACGCCGGATTCACCGACCCAGCGGGTCGGTCACGCGCCGGCTGCCGGGTTCGCTGAAGTGCAGCATCTGGAACCGATGCTCTCCCTCGACAACGCGTTCAGTGAGGAGGAACTGGAGACTTTCGACCGGCGCGTGCGCGAGCGGCTCGACGTGGACGGTGAGGTCGACTATGCCGCGGAGCCGAAGCTCGACGGCGCGGCGGTCAGCTTGGTCTATGAAGACGGCGTGCTGGTCCGTGGCGCCACCCGGGGCGACGGCACCGTAGGCGAGGACATCACCCACAATGTGCGTACGCTGAGCACCATCCCATTGCGGCTGATAGGTGACCGGTATCCTCGCACCATAGAGGTGCGCGGCGAGATCTACATGCCGCTGGCCGGCTTCGAAAAGCTCAACCGGCGCGCCCGGGAAAGCGGCGGCAAGACCTTTGCCAATCCCCGCAATGCGGCGGCCGGAAGCCTCCGCCAGCTCGATCCGAAAATCACCGCGGAACGCCCACTGGAGTTTTTTGCCTACGGCATCGGTGGTCTGGATGGGGCAGAGCGACCGGATCGCCACAGCGAGACCCTCGACTGGTTACGAAAGCTGGGTCTGCGGACCTGTCCGCTCAACGAAGTGGTCGAGGGTCTGGCTGGATGCCGCGCCTACTATCTCGCCATGGGCGAGCAGCGCGATGGGCTGCCGTTCGAGATCGACGGCGTGGTATTCAAGGTGGACCGGATCGATTACCAGGCGGCGCTCGGATTCGTCTCGCGCGCGCCGCGCTGGGCCATCGCCAGCAAGTACCCTGCGCAGGAACAGATGACGCGGCTCCGTGAGATCGAATTCCAGGTCGGACGAACGGGGGCCCTGACCCCGGTCGCCCGGCTCGAGCCGGTGCAGGTCGGTGGCGTGACCGTCAGCAATGCGACCTTGCACAACATCGACGAGATGCGGCGCAAGGACGTGCGGCCGGGCGATACCGTCATCATCCGGCGCGCCGGGGACGTGATTCCGGAGGTTGTCGGCGTGGTCATGGCGGAGCGCCCGCGAGGCGCCCGTCGGGTCAAGTTGCCGAAACGTTGTCCCGTCTGTGGTTCCGAAGTCGTGCGGCCGGAGGGCGAAGCCGTGGCCCGCTGCTCCGGGGGGCTCTATTGCCAGGCGCAGCGCAAGGAGTCGCTCAGGCATTTCGCCTCGCGTCGCGCGATGGATATCGAAGGCCTGGGAACCAAGCTCATCGA
>CBDTYJ010000261.1:0-4010 GCA_965364575.1 uncultured Gammaproteobacteria bacterium | reverse complement strand
CCATCTGGTCGCGCCAGCGGCCGTCGGCGCTGACCTGCATGGGCTGGATGGCCTCGCGCTGCTGATAGAGCCGGACGATGGCGTCGGCCACCTGGTCGAGCTGTTCGTTGGTCATGGCCAGGCGCGGGATCTGTACCGGCACATAGTCGTCGCGGCCCACCCGGCCGTGGGCGATAGCGCGCACGCCGGCGGTCTGGTAGAGGGCGGCGGAGAAGGCGTCCTCGGCGTGCTCGAAGATCTGGGGCAGGAAGCGGCCGGTGTCGATATAGGCGCCGTCGCAGCCGCGCTCCAACGGCACGCCGGCATCCTTGAGCCGCCGGGTGAAGCGCTCGGTCTGTGACATGACCCAGTGGACCTCGGCCTCGTCGCACATCTCGGCGAGCCCCCGGGCCAGCATCTCCATGGTGCGTCCGGCCATGCCGCCATAGGTATGCAGGCCCTCGTAGACAACCACGGCGTTCATCAGTTTCTCGTAATCGTCCGGATCGTCGGTGGTCAGCACGCCGCCGGTATTGCACTTGGGATCCTGGGCGCCATCGATCATGAGCAGGTTGGAGGTCTTGGCGATCTGACGGACGATCTCGGCGATCGACCGGGTGGCCCAGCCGGGTTCGTGCGCCTGGATGTACCAGGCGTTTTCGATCACCCGGGAGCCGTTGACTACCAGGCGCGCGTCGTAGCGGCGGGTCAGGTCACGAACCGCCCGCAGGTTGGCCAGGCTGAAAGGGTGCTGGCCGTCGGCGAAGGCCTGGATGTCAACGACGGCCACGCCGCCGGCACCCAGGACCTCGTCCAGTTCGATGATGTCCACGTCGCCGGTGAAAACCTTCGACTCGGGGAAGCGGACATCCGTCGGCTTCAGGCCGCCGCCCTCGAGCACGTCGATCCATGTGCGGTGGTTCGTGGGCACCACGGAGCCGGGCGGGGCGAGGGTGGCGAGCACCAGTTTGATGGCGCCCAGGACGTTGTGGACCGGGCAGACGTAGGAGTGGCCGAAGACCCGATCCACGGCCTGCTGGAGATGCTCGAAGTTGCGCGCCCCGGCGTAAGCCTCGTCGCCCAGGAACTGCGCCGAGAGCTGCTCCTGGCTGACCGCGTTGATGGCGTCGGAGCACATATCGAACGTGACCTGGGACGGCAGCAGATTGAAGACGTTGAAGCGGGCCTTCGCCAGGTATTGCTTGCGTTCGTCCGGGGTAGAGAAGGGCAGCAGGCGGACGGTCTTGATCTTGTGAGGTTCGTGGAGGAGAGCGTGGGTGTTCATGGTTGTTCTTTTTCAGTCATGCCAACACCACAAGCCTAGACCATGGGTAGCAAAACGGTGCCGGATCGAACCGAGTGTCTATCGGTCGACGACGCGGCGGCTTGCACCCACTTGCCGCGGATCCGCACCGAGCTGTCCAGGTCAGATCAGCAGGCGCCAGGGCTGTCACTAGTGCGTTTGATCACAGGGGCACCTCCGGCAACCTGAGGTCCGGACGTAGGCGACACGGCTGTCAATACGCCTGATTACCCATTGGGAGGACGCCAGGTCGTCCCAAACTTTTATACAAGAGCCCGCTATGTTAGGGAGCGTGTGCATGCCCGGCGGGACCCGCGATCGTGTGCTGCGGGCCCGCACACACTTAGCACTACACCGAACCAATTTCGGACCCCGTTGCACGGGGGCCGCGTTTGATCGATCACAGGAGGGGACCATGAGGAAGATGCATATAAAGCTAATCCTCCCGGTGCTGTCGATGCTATCGCTCGGTCTGCCCTCAGTGGCAGCCGAGACCGACTCCTATCTGCAGTTTTCGGGAGTGTTTGACACACAGGGGGCGCCCGGCCCGTTCAGCGAACCCTTCGATTTTGCGGCAGTAGGCGACCGTTACTATTTCGAGGTCACCTTCGACCCCGCGGCGCCGGACCTGGCGCCGACCAATACCCGCAGTGGCTACTACAAAGCGGTCACCTATCACCTGCTGGAGATCGAATCAAGCACGGGTCCGGATGTTGGCACCCTCGACGGTTTCGAATTGTTTGTCCGGGTCGATGACGATATCGACATCGGCGGCACGCTCTACGACCGCTTCGCCATCCAGGGATACCGCAATCCCGGCGGAGACTTTACCGGCAGCGGCAGTCTGTTCATGATCCAGCAAATGGCCTACGAGCCGACAACATTCAGCAGCGATTCGCTTCCCGCGCAGCTGCCGCCGCTATCCGAGGTCAAGTACATGGGCTTCCAGAGCGGCTTCCTGATCCGCGAGTTGGATGGACTCAATGGATACGGGTTGGGTCTGGCACTGTTGAGGGCTGATATCGACAGTCTCGTCGCTGACGCCGACAACGATGGGCTGGCCGATGATGTGGACAGCTGCCCGCTTGATCCGAACAATGACATGGACCAGGACGGATACTGCGGCGATATCGACAACTGTCCCGCCATACCTAACGCCGACCAGCTGGACAGTGACGGCGACGGCGTGGGCGATGTCTGTGATCCTTGTCCGTACTATTCAGGTCTGGCGGACCAGGATGGTGACTGCATCGACGACGGACTGGATAACTGCCCGACCGTCCACAACTACGGCCAGCTCGATACCGACGGCGATTTTATCGGGGACGCCTGTGATGACTGCCCCGACGATCCGCTGAATGACGCTGACTGGGATGGCCTGTGCGCCGACGCAGACAACTGTCCGCAGGAGCAGAATCCGAGCCAGTTGGATACGGACAACGACGGGGCGGGAGATGCCTGCGACACCGACGACGACGGCGACAGCCTGGCAGACACCGCCGAACAGATGCAGGGGACCGATTTTCTGGATCCAGATACTGACGACGACGGTGTCGGAGACGCCGCGGACCTGTGCCAGGGGCGACTGATCGACCAGGCATTCTACCTGCCCGATCCCGCATCGCTGGCGGCGCTGGTCAATAGCCGGGTCTCCCATGGTCAGACCTTTACAGTCGGGCGCGACGGTATCCTGGATCGGATCAAGTTACCGATCGGCCGGAATGAAAGTTTCGATCTGGCCACCGAGGTCGACGATCTGGTGGTCGCCCTGACAGGAACGACCGGCGGGCTCCCCAACGAGACCGAGTTGGGCACCGTGGTCATCCCCGATGCCCAGGTGCCGGTGGCGCTGGGACTGTTCTCCAGTCAGATGCTGGTGGATGTTGAGCCGCTGGACATCCAGGTGCAGACCGGTGACCCGCTGGCGGTGACTGCAAAGAGTGCTGCCAGCCTGGACAGCCCCCTGGGGCCCTACTTCTGGACCGGCGCATCGGGCGACTACACGGGTGAGGACGGCTATGTGCCGGGGCAGCGTACGTACATAGACACCAGCGAGAGCCCCGACTGGCAATCCGCGCCCGAGGATGACATGGGCTTCCAGATCTATCTCAGCGACGGCTTCAAGCCTGGCGACCCGGTCAACCTTCAGGGTTGCAGTCTCGCCCAGCTCTGTCCCTGCGAGGGTGAATGGGGCAACAAAGGCGCCTATGTCGCCTGCGTGGCGCAAGGCGCGACAGAGCTGAAGAATCTCGGACTCATTACGGCCAACGAGATGGCGGTCATCATCTCCAACGCCTCCAAGTCCGGCTGCGGCAGCAAGACGAAATAGACCGCCCGCCCGTCTCGCCTCCATGGCTGGAAAACGTCGTGGGGGCGAGGCGCCGGGGCGGAGGTGGCCGAGCCGGAAACCGGGGCGTGCCAGATCAGGCATCGACACGCCCCTTCTGGTTAGCGTGGCCGCCCCAACGGATCGGCATGACATTGGAGTCTCTGTCCAGTCCAAAGCCTATGATCGGCACGGATTCCGCACCGGATCGACGCGATTCGCAGGGGGTGCTCTGCGTGATGCCGCGGGCGTGATCCTCGCGGCCGTATCACTCGATGTAGTAGAAGACGACGTAAGCCGTCAGCAGCACTGCGATCCAGATGGCGGTCGTGCCGATCGGCCAGGCTTGGGCGAACACGCCGCGCGGTGACCCGCCGAAGTAGAGTTTCACCCTGGCATTCA
>CBDTYJ010000260.1:0-4017 GCA_965364575.1 uncultured Gammaproteobacteria bacterium | reverse complement strand
GAGGGCGTCCGGATTGCCAGGTGATTCCTGAAGTGCACGCTCGGCGTATTCGGAACCGCCCGCCATATCGCCTTCCCGGACTTTCATCTGAGCCACCAGCAACTTCGGCCGGATGCCGCTATCCGGCGCATCGGCTGCACGGATGGCCAGCCGCTGCATCTCCTCCTGGTCACCTTCACGTTCGGCGATAGCTGCCAGATCCAGCAGGACAGAAGGATCATCCGGGCTGACCGTCAGCGCCGACGCAAAATACTGCTTGGCCCCCTCGACGTTGTCGTCGGCTATCTCGATCCGTCCCAGTCCGCGAAGTGCCGGTACACTATCGGGCTGCAATGCGAGAAACTCCTTAAAGTAACGACGCGCCTCGTCCATTTTTCCCACGGCAGCGTAGGATGAGCCCAGAAGACCCAGCAACGGCGGGTTCTCTTGCCCGAGCGCCGCAATCCTGCCGGCCTGTTCACTGGCGGCCGCGAAGTCGCCGCTCCGCAGTTGGGCGGTCAGCAGCATGATGTCTCCGGGCAACTTGTCGGCATCGGTGCCGCTGAGATCGCCCAGTACTTCCGCCGCCTCGGCGGGCCGCTGTGCCGACAGCAGGGCATTGGCAAGATTCAGCTTCAGGGTGTTGTTTTCCGGATCCGCCGCCAGCCGCTTCCGGAACATCTCGATCGCTTCGTCAGCGCGTCCGGCACGGATCTGTGCGGCCCCCATGAGCGCCGCCAGACGTTCGTTGTCGCCCATGGCGTCCAGGGCCGGCGAAAGGAGATCGATCGCCTCCTCCGATTCACCCAATTGCAGCTGCGCCTGGGCGAGCAACTGACGGGCGGCGACGGATTGCGGGTATTCCGTGACGGCCGAAGCCAGGAACCCCTGCGCCTGGGCGGCATTGCCCATGGCCAGGCTGGCGGCACCCGCGAGGATCCGGGCCTGGAGGTTCTTCGGGGCCACGGCCAGCACCCGCTGCGCGTAATCGAGTGCTTCGGCAGAATTGCCGGACTGCAATTCGACCCGCGCCATCAGATAGTTCGGCAACGGATGCTTGTCGGAGCGGGCGAGGAGCGACTGGGCCGTCGCCCGCGCCGCCTCCAGATCTCCCGAGACCAGCTGTGCCTCGCCGAGGCGGGCCCGGGCGTCGAAGGTGAGGACGCCATAGGGATCCGGCTGGTTGAGTTCTATGGCCTTGCCATAGGCCTCGATGGCTTCTTCAGGTCTGGATTCACGCATGGCCAGATCACCGATGACCTGCCAGTATCGAGGGAGCTCCCGTCCGGACTCTCCTACAGAGTTCAATTGGGAGCGCGCGGCTTCCACCTCGCCCAGTCCGGCATCGAGTTCCGCCAGCGACAGCCGGGCCGCGTCGCCGCCACCGGCAGCCAGCGCCGAGTCCAGGGCCGTCCGGGCCTCATCCGCCCGGCCGAGGCCCATTAGAGCCCTGCCGTAGAGATCTAGAAGCGCGGCATCGGCGCCCGCGTCGAGACCTTCGAAGAAGTCGACCGCCGCTTTGTAATCACGGCTGGCGATCATGGCTTGCATATAGCCCTGTCTGACTGAGCCCGGATCGGCACCGAGCTCCAGTGCCCGGCGATATTCCTTGGCGGCCGTGGGCGAATCGCCGGTCGCGAGGGCCGCGCCGGCCAACATCAGGCGCGCATCGACATTGACCGGGTCGTTCTGCAGCACGTTGCGCAGCTCGATGACTGCGGCTCCCAGGTCTCCCTCCTCTATCAGGGTCTCCGCCCGGGCCATGCGTTCGGCGTCCGATGCGCCGAGTTCGCAACCGGACAACATCGCGGCCATCGTCAAGCCGAGCAACAGCGTCCTGGACGCGCGCCGATTGTGTTTGTCATCCATCGATTTTCTCCCCGCCCGTATTCAATCCGTTCTTTTATCACATGGCCGATGCATCATCATGACCGGCATCACAGTCCCGTCCCGCAATTCAGCGCCACGGGACCCCGCGTCAGGGCCGGTGACAGCGCCCGTATGAACTCCTCGATGGCCGCATCCGTGTCATCACAGCCGCCCCGGCACGTTCCCGAAACAGCCAGGAAGGCGGCGTCCGCACGGCCGCGCACCAGCGCCGGCACCTGCAGCGCCTTCGCCAGCCAGCGCTTGTTCGTCGCCCTGCCGCCGACCTCGTACCAATAGACCAGCCGGCGACGCTGCTCGCCGGCGCCCTCCAGGGTGACACTCACAGTCTCGATCGCTCCGGTCGGCTGTCCGCCCCCTCTGCCCACGACCCGCCACCGTTCCGGATCGAATGGCCGGTTGGCAAAGAAGATGAGTTCCCGACCTTGAGCCTGCTTTTCGTAGAACATCGCCCAGACGACGATTTCCGCTCCATCCTTCGTGTACCGTCCGCCGAGAGCGGACGTCTCCCTGGTAAACTTCGGGCGCCAGATATCCGTGCTCAGGGGCTCGGATGCCCAGCCCGGCACGGCCGGCAACGCACGCGGGCACCAGGCCTCGGTGGCCCGGTCCGCATCCAGCGCCGCTCCGGCGATCGGGGCCGCCAGCAGCATCAGCAGCGCAGCCGCCGAGGCGGCCGGAATCCGGGCCGCCGGCAGACTTGCGTCACCGGACGGGATAGGCTCGGATGCCAGACCGGCCCGATCCTCCCGCCGCTCCAGCCACATGGCGAAGAAGAACACGGGAATCAGCGACAACCCGAACATCACCCAGCCGAAGAAATAGTGATCGACCTTGACCAGGAAGTGCTCCATATCGGTCAGATAGCCGGCGACGATGACGATGTAGACCCGGAACCAGTTGGCGAGGATCGCCACGGCCAGGGTGACGCCGACCAGGACGATGCGATGGGTCCAGGTCCGCAGATACAGATAGGCGTAGACCGACGCGAGAGCGAAGCCCGAGACGAAGAAGTGCTTGCCGCTGCAGCCCTCGACGATGCGGAACTGACCCGAAGGCAGCGTCACCAAATTGTCCACGATATAAGCCGTCACCCGGCTGACTTCCAGGCAGAAACTCACCGCGCTTACGGTCATGCCCTGCAATAGCGGTGTCGCCGCCTCCCAGATCGGGATGGTGAAGACGAGCAGCGCCATGGCGCCCGCCAGCGCCAGGCCGCCGCGCCATCCGAACAGCACCAGCGGCAGCATGACCATCGTACCCAGCAGCGCCAGCTGCTGGATCGCCTGTACCGAGACGATATCGCCGACCAGCCAGGCGGCGCCCGCGCCGAGGCCAAGGAGGAACCCGGGCCAGCGCACGCCGGCCACGACGGCGAACAATCGCCGGCGCTGCTCCCAGAGGATCCAGCCCACCAGCCCCAGGATCAGCCAGCCGTGGGAGTAGCCACCGTCTGAATCCCAACGGCTCACGATCTGAACCACTGTGCCGTGGTAGGTCAGCAGCAGGATAGCGAACAGTGCGAGGAATACCGCGGCCGCCATTAGCGGGCGACCGAGGACCGCGCTCGCGCCATGATCCGCGTCCCGCGAGGGTTGTAAAACCTCTGCCGTCACGACGCCGCCTTCAGGTCGTGCTTGCTCATCAGGTCATAGACCGTGGGCCGGGTGACCCCGAGCAGATCAGCGATTCTCGAAACGTTGCCCGCGGCGACGGCGATGGCCCGGGCCAGGGCGTCCCGTTCCGCCATCTCCCGCGCCTGCTTGAGGGTCATCACCTCCAGTTCCGTGCCGGAGAATTCTTCCAGGCCGAGATCCTCGGCGCTTACGACCGGCTGATCCGCCGTGACGACCGCGCCCTTGATCCGGTTCTCCATCTCGCGGACGTTCCCCGGCCATTCGTAATTCTGTATCGCCTGAAGCGCATCTTCGGTGAAACCCCGCATCTTGTGCCCGAATTCCTTGGCGAAGCGATCGAGCATGAACCGGGCCAGCAGCACCTGGTCGCCGTCCCGATCCCGAAGCGGCGGGATCTGCACCGTGACCTCCGAGACGCGGTAGAAGAGATCTTCCCTGAACGTGCCCTCGGCGATCAGAGCTTTCAGATTCTGGTTGGTGGCACAGACGACCCGGACGTCCACCGGGATCTCCT
>CBDTYJ010000259.1:0-4037 GCA_965364575.1 uncultured Gammaproteobacteria bacterium | reverse complement strand
CCGAGATGAATCATTGCAGGAACTGCGAGACACCACTCGAGGGGCCGTTCTGTCCCCAATGCGGGCAGCGGGACGTGGACCTGGAACGCCCCCTCCCCGCACTGCTTGGTGAGGCGGTCCGCGAGGCGCTCGACGTGGACGGGCGCGCGATGCGGACGCTCGGGACCCTGTTCCGCAGACCCGGTGTGCTGACCAACGAGTATCTCGCGGGTCATCGCAGACGTTATTCGTCGCCGATTCGCCTGTATCTGGTCATCAGCGTGCTGTTCTTCCTGGTCGCGGCCTGGGTCGTGGGCCAGGGCATGCTGCTGGGTGAGGGTCAGACCCTGGAAGCGGACGCGCCGGGACAGGCGCGGTTCGTGGCGGAGGATCTGCCCCGGCTGATGTTTGTGCTGCTACCGGTGTTTGCGCTGCTGCTCAAAGCCGCGTTCTGGCGCCGCCTGTACTTCGAGCACCTGATCCACGCTCTGCACATCCACAGCGCGGCCTATCTGATACTCGTCTTCCTGCTGCCCCTGGAGGACGCCGCCAATCGGCTTTCGTGGGCCTTGATCCTCCAGCTCGCATTGACCGTCTATCTGTTCGCCTATCTCCTCATTTCAATACACCGCGTCTACGCCGGGAGCTGGCCCGCTACGGTGGGCAAGACTGTCGGCATCCTGCTCGCCTACATCATCCTGGTGGCAGGCCTCTCGGAAGCCGTGAGTTTCATGACCATGCCGGATTCGTCTGCGTTGCCTTTCCTGACCGATTGAAGCGCCAGACAGAGCGCGGATCGCAGCAATGGAACGCTCCCGTCAGGCTGGTATGCTTTTGCCATGAGCACCCGGCCGACTCAGCGACGCAATGACCCCTGCCCTTGCGGCAGCGGTAAACGCTTCAAGCATTGCTGCGGCCAGACCAAGCCGGCCATACATCGGTTCCCGGTCCGGCCGCTGACGATGATGATGACGCCGGAAGTCGCCCGCTCCCTGTGTCCGGCAGGCGGCGGCGACGGCCTGATCGACCGGCACGGCGTCATGACTATCCCCGGCTTCCTGTCCAGGGCTCAATGCGATCACCTGATCGCCTTGTCTGAATCCCAGCCGTGCGAGCCCGGACAGGTGTTGCGCGCCGACGAGAGCGATCCCGGCACCCTGGTCAGACAGGACGCCGACTCCCGGGTGACCTCGATCATCAAGACCTTCGATATCGCCGATGAGATCGTACCGCTGGTCGGCCGTGCGTTCTTCGACTGGATCGAACCCCACTACGGGACCCGGATCGAATGGTTCGAGTTTCCGGATATTCTCAAATATCTCCCCGGCGGCCATTACGGGACCCACAACGATTCGGAAAGGTGGGATCAGGAGACCGGCGAATGGCGGCTGCATGAGGATCGCCAGTACAGTCTGCTGATCTATCTGAACGATGGGTTTACCGGCGGCGCGCTGAGATTCGACGAGCTTGGCCTGACCATCCGACCGGAAGCAGGCATGCTGGTCGCCTTCCCCTCCGACCACCGCTATGCGCACACCGCGCTGCCGGTGGAGTCCGGCACCCGCTACGCCATCGTCAGCTGGGCCGCCGCCGTCGGTGCACCACGGGTCCATCAGGGCGCCAATCTCGGCGTGGTCTATCTGGCGCCGGAATATATCCCGCCCCGGCTCAGGCGCCTGGCCTAGCCCTCGGTTTCGGCCATGGACCGGATCCGCCTGCAGGCGATCCGGCACACCGCCAGATAGGGCGCAGCCAGCACCGGCACTTCGAAGCTCAGCCGGCAGGCATCGCCGCCGAGCGGCTCCACCCGGTGGCCGGTGGCCGGGATTCCGGCGACCTTCCACGACCAGTAACGACCGTCGACGAATTGCACGATCTCGAAGGGCAGCCAGATGCCGACCGCGGTCCGCACCCGTCCCCGGGATCCGGCCCCGATAAAGCGCCCGGCGCACTCGACTCGATCCAGGGACGGTCCCCAGACGGGCCAGGCCTCGATGTCGGTCAGGATAGACCACACCCGGGAGGCGGGCGCGGCAATCCCTATGGTTGTGGCAACGGGCATCTTCGCCAAGCCTTTCTGTCGGAGCGAGGAACGGGCCGGGGGCCCTGCCGCCTGGTTCCCTCAGTGGTACTGAATGTACGGAAAAGCGGTGCGGGCGTTCGAATTGAACAGGAGGCAGAAGTGGTTCCCTCCGATCCCGGGACCCGGCGTGGGTTCATCTCCCTTCCGGATTCCCGGCCTGTCGGGCGTCAATCAGTCCGGCCAGGTCACTCAGCACGCCGGCACCGCGTGGATCGACCGAATAGAACACCCACAGACCCCGCCGCTCGCTGCGCAGCAATCCTGCTTCCTTGAGCACCTTGAGGTGATGGGAGACCGTGGGCTGGCTCAGATCCGTATGCCCCACCACATCGCAGGCACATAGCGGTCCCTCCTGCCCGGCCAGCAAGCGAAGAATCCGGATACGGTTCGGATCAGCCAGGGCTTTGGCCGCTCCGGCCAGACGCCTCAGCTGCCGGTCCCGGAGCGGCCGGACCGGTATGGCAGCGCAACACTCCGCCGGCTTTGTTCTTGCGACCATGAACGAAGACTACAAGATATATTGACATCTGTCGATATATTGGCTACAAATATATCGACATTCATCAATCTAATTGGAGACGTCATGAGACTCCAGCTGGCACTCAACGTAAAAGACCTGGACCGGTCCGTGGACTACTACAGCCGCCTGTTCGGCGCCCGCCCCCACAAACGCCATCCCGGCTACGCCAACTTCGTCATCGACGACCCGGCGCTGAAACTGGTGTTGTTCGAAAACCGGGACGCAAGCGAACGCATCAATCACCTGGGAGTAGAGGCGGCCACCCGGGAAGAACTGGATGAGGCGATCAGCAGGCTGTCCGCAGAGGGCCTCGCCCAGCGCTTCGAGCAGGAGACCACCTGCTGCCATGCGACACAGGACAAGGTCTGGTCCGCCGAACCGGACGGCATCGCCTGGGAGTGGTACCGGGTGACGGATGACGCGCCCGCGGAATCCTGACGTGGTCACCGGCCTTACCCTGGGGACAGGGCAGGGCTGCTCGTCCGACTGGGTCCGTTCGTGATCGTTTGGACACAGGGACGCCCGCGGACCTGACACCACTCGTCAGGCCGCGAGCGCACCCGCATGGCCCAGACCACCACCCCGCGCTATTGGCGGCGATAGTGATGGGCCAGGGCCGCGTAACCGTCCGGACCCCTGACCACGAGCGTCGTCACCAGGGTATCCTGGTGAAGCTGGGTCGTGTCCAGATAGGCCAGCCCGCGCAGGCGCCTCCCGTTGTAACCGGTGTAGGCCGGATCCACGCAACCCTCGATCAGCATATCCATCCTGAATGCATTCACAAAGGTGTACTTGTCCGCTGCCGGGTACGGAAAGGCCATCACTGCGGTGCCGTTGAATACACACCCGGTCGCAGGATCCTGAGCGAATGCGTATCCGCTGCTATCGATCGTGACCATCGGTCCGCCTTCGGTCCACGGTGCCCAGAGGTCTTCGATCGATTGCGGAGTAAGAACATGGGCGGTGATCAGACAGGTATGGGCCGCGGGGTCACCTTCCTTGTGGTACAGCCACATGGTGCCGGCCGCAAACACGCCGGATTTGGCTTCGCTCTCCAGTTCACAAACGAGCGCCTCGTGAGGGGAGAAATCGCAGAAGATTTCGCCCACGCCGTCCGAGGATTCGCCCGGCGGGGTGCTACCCATCGCGTTCGCCCAGGTGTATTTCGTCCGGATCGTCCCGTCGTCCTGCACGCCGGCATAGCCGAACAACACCTGACCCTCGTCGTTGAGGCACCGCACCTCCGTGCCTTCGGTGACCAGGCACGCGACTTTATGGTTGCTGCCGAATTTCGCCTCGATGTTGCCTTCCCAGATATCCATCGCCTGTTCGACAGGCTGGACCAGTTGAGCGGCCGCAGGGTCGCCGCCCCCTCCACCTCCGCCTCCACAACCGGTGGTAATGATCGTGGCTGCGGCTATAAGAATCAGAGTTCTCATGGCAGCCTCCTGGTCT
>CBDTYJ010000258.1:0-4060 GCA_965364575.1 uncultured Gammaproteobacteria bacterium | reverse complement strand
CACGAGACGCAGTTCGCCGCGTTCCTGATGCCGCTGGCCGTGATGGGAATCCTGGCGGCGTCCGCCGTCGCCCTGTTCGAACCCAACGTCAAGCGTCTGCTGGCCTTTTCTTCGGTAGCCCAGATCGGCTACATCCTCCTCGGCGCCAGCATCGTGTCCCAGACCGGCCTGACCGCGAGTCTGATGCATATGTTCAACCACGCGCTGGCCAAGGGCGGCCTGTTCCTGGCCGTGATGTGTCTGGCGATGCGTTTCCCCACGCTGGAGCTGGATGACATGGCCGGCGCGGCCAGGCGCATGCCCTGGACCATGGCGGCATTCGTGGTCGGCGGCCTGAGTCTGATCGGCGTCCCGGGCACCGCCGGCTTCACCAGCAAGTGGTATCTGATCACCGCGAGCATGGAGCTGGGCGGGGGCGGATGGCTGCTGGTCGCAGTCATCGTCGTCGGCTCGCTGATGGCGGTGGCCTACATCTGGCGCGTGGTCGAGGCGGCCTGGTTCCGGTCGCCGGAAGACGGACCGGCAAGCCTCAGCGAAGCGCCCGTGCCGATGTTGGTGATCACGTGGGTCGCCGCTTTGGCCAACCTTTACTTCGGGCTGGCGCCATCGCTCCAGATCAGGCTGGCGTCCGACGGCGCCAGGATGCTGCTCGGAGATCTCCCGTGAGCCCCGAGGCGGCCATCCTTGTGGCCCTTTCGATTCCTCTCGCCGGTGCGGCACTGATTGCGGTCGCCGGCCGGATCAGCCCGAATCTGCGGGAGACCGTGACGCTGCTGACGGCAGCCGGCTTGATCGCGGCCGTCTGGAGCCTGCTGCCCGATATATTTGGCGGCTCTCGCCCCGGACTGACGCTGAAGGAGATCCTGCCGAACATCTCGATCGCATTTCGGGTGGAACCGCTCGGCATGATGTTCGCCGCGCTCGCCTCGGGGCTGTGGCTGATCAATTCCGTCTATTCGATCGGCTACATGCGCGGCAATCGCGAGAAGCACCAGACGCGATTCTATGTGATGTTCGCCGTGTCGCTGGGTGCCACCATGGGGATTGCATTCGCGGCCAATCTGTTCACGCTGTTCCTGTTCTACGAGATGCTGACCCTGTCCACCTACCCTCTGGTGGCCCACAAGGGCGATCCGGCGACCGTGCGCTCGGCACGTGTCTACCTGGGCATCCTGATTCTCGCGTCGATCGGCCTGCTCCTGCCCGCCATCGTCTGGACCTATTTGATCGCGGAGACCGGCGAATTCACCCCCGGCGGCATTCTTGCCGGTCGTCTCGACGGCCCGCTAGTGGGCCTGCTGCTGGCCCTTTTTGTCTTCGGCACCGCCAAGGCGGCCGTCATGCCCATGCACCGATGGCTGCCGGCGGCGATGGTCGCGCCGACGCCAGTCAGCGCGCTGCTGCACGCGGTCGCGGTGGTCAAGGCCGGCGTGTTCGTGATTACGAAGGTCATCGTCTACGTCTTCGGCATCGATTTTCTGTTTGCGCAACCGAGCAGCGGCTGGTTGCTGTACGCGGCGGCCTTCACCATCATCGCCGCCAGCGCCGTAGCGCTGCGGCAGCAAAACCTGAAACGGCTGCTGGCATACTCCACCATCGGCCAGCTCTCGTATGTCATCCTGGCGTCGGCCATCCTCAAGCCGCTGGCGGAGGTAGGCGCTGCCATCCACATGGCCGCGCACGCATTCGGTAAGATCACTCTGTTCTTCGCCGCCGGCGCCATCTATACGGCCTCGAAGAAGACCGAACTCGGCCAGCTGCACGGCATCGGCCGGCGCATGCCCTGGACGATGACGGCGTTCACCATCGGGGCGCTGAGCATGATCGGCGTTCCGCCGACCGGCGGCTTCGTCTCGAAGTGGTACATCCTGGCCGGCGCCTTCCAGGCCGATAATTACGTCGCCCTGGCGACCATCGTCATCAGCACCGCTCTCAACGCGGCCTATTTCCTTCCGATCATCTACGTGGCCTGGTTCGGGCGCGACCGCACGCCGGCGGAGAAGCAACACGGCGAGGCGCCCCTGGCCTCGGTGCTGGCCCTGACCGTGACAGCCGCCCTGGCTCTGGCATTCTTCGTCTTTAACGGGCCCTTCATCGAGCTCGAGTCGCAGCTCGTCAGGGGCCCCGCCTCCGGCCTTCAAGGACCATGACCATGGAAACCGATACGCCCCGGCAGCCGGCGTCCCCGGCGTCATCCCCCGGCGAGGACGACGCCTGGCTGGCCAGGCCCTCGAGCATCCGGCTGCTCTGGCGCGTGTTTTATGGCGTGCTTGCCGCGTCGGTGGCCGCTCAGGGATTGATCAAGATCAAGGGATATTTCGGGGTGGATGGCTGGTTCGCCTATGGCGCCGTCTATGGCTTCCTGGCCTGTGTCGCGATGGTGGTCTTCGCAAAATTCCTGGGCCGCTTTCTGAAGCGCGGCGAGGATTATTACCGGGCGGACGAGGATGACTGACTTCCTGCCGCCAGCGTTGATCATGTTGCTCGGGGCGATCCTGATCGGCCCGGCGCGCGGCGGCTGGCGGACGCTGCTGGTGCTGGCGACGCCCCTGCTGACACTCGCGGCCATCTGGCAGGTGCCGGATGGCGTGGTGACGACTCTCACGTTTCTTGAATATCCCATCGAGCCGGTGGAGGGCAGCGCCGTCCGCCGCCTGTTCGCCACCATCTTCGCCATCATGGCTTTCGCAGGCGGGCTGTTCGCGTATCGGCAGGCGAAATGGTACGAGCTGGCGGCCGCCTTCGCCTATGCCGCCGGCGCGATCGGCGTGAGTTTCGCGGGCGATCTGATCAGTCTGTTCCTGTTCTGGGAGCTGATGGCGCTGTTCTCGACCGTGGTCGTCTGGTGCGGCGGGACGCCCGAATCGCGGGCGGCCGGCATCCGCTACGCGATCATGCACCTGCTGGGCGGCGTAATCCTGAAGGTGGGCATCGAGGGCGTGTACATTCACACGGGATCGCTGGACGTGCGGCCGATGCTGGCGACGAATTTCGATACCTGGGTAGTACTGATCGGCATCCTGATCAACGCCGCCGCGCCGCCCATCTCCGCCTGGCTATCCGATGCCTACCCGCGTTCCAGCCCGACCGGCTCGGTTTTCCTGTCCGCCTTCACCACCAAGACGGCGGTGCTGGCGCTGATCCTCCTGTTCCCCGGCGAACCGGTGCTGATCGCGGTGGGTCTGTACATGGTCATGTACGGGATCATCTACGCGCTGCTGGAAAACGACATCCGCCGCATCCTGGCTTTTTCCATCGTCAACCAGGTCGGTTTCATGGTCTGCGCCGTCGGCATCGGCACCCAGATGGCCATCAACGGCGCTGCGGCCCATGCCTTCGCCCACATCATCTACAAGGCGCTGCTGTTCATGAGCGCCGGCGTGGTGGTCTACCGGACCGGGTTCAACAAGTGCACGGAGGTGGGCGGACTGTTCCGTACCATGCCGCTGACGGCCGTCTGCGGGATCATTGGCGCACTGGCGATTTCCGGATTCCCGCTGACCTCCGGCTTCACGACCAAAACGCTGATCTCCCAGGCCGCAGCGGACGAGGGCCTGGTAGCAGTGTACTTCCTGCTCGCGGCGGCGTCCGCCGGCGTCTTCCTCCACGCCGGTATCAAGTTCCCGTGGTTCGTATTCTTCCAGCGTGACTCCGGTCTGCGGCCCGACGATGCCCCCTGGAACATGGCCGCGGCGATGGTGTTCTTCTCGGTGCTGTGCATCCTCTTCGGTGTCGCGCCGGAAATGCTTTACCGCTTCCTGCCCTACCCGGTCGACTACCAGGCTTACGCGCCCGGCAAGGTCGTGTTCTATCTCCAGTTGCTGCTGTTCAGCGGGCTGGCATTCTTCCTGCTCCTGCCCATGATGAAACGGACCAATACCCTGACGCTGGATACGGACTGGATATGGCGTATCGGCCTGCGGCGCGCCTGGATCGCCGCCGAGTCTCTGCTGAGCCGGGCGGGTTCGTGGCTGTCGGAGGTCAGGAAGCGGCTGCTGGGCAGGATGAATGCCAGGGTGAAACTCTACTTCGGCGGGTCACCGCGCGGCGTGTTCGCCCA
>CBDTYJ010000257.1:0-4066 GCA_965364575.1 uncultured Gammaproteobacteria bacterium | reverse complement strand
TGCACCAAGGCATAATTGCGCTCGCTTCCGGGTTCGATGACTTCGATCATTTTCTGCCGTGATCCTGCAAGGTATGTGTCTCTTCGGCAACAACCTGTCTAGGCTTGCATCGTTATTCCGGCGAAACCGGAGCCCTGGTTGGTCTGCTCCACCTCCGAATCTCTCCTGTAAGTCAATATTGACATTGCAGCCTCCCGGACCACGTAGCGCCGATAGAATAACGACTCCATCAGCTAATTATACAAACGGATATCCTGCGCCTGCTGCTGGCGTCTGCCGCCACCCTCGGTGGCGTGGCCCTGGTGCTGACCCGGCGGGCGAGAGTCAGGAGCGCCTGGACACCCGGTCTGCCCGCCACCCGGAGCAGGGCGCGACCGGGAAACGAGCGCCCAGAGCCACCCGAATCGACGACGCTAGAAGCGCATGGTCACACCGGCAAAGAGCACATAGAAATCGTTGAACTCACCGGCGAAGCGGACACCCTGGTTGGTCTGGTCCACCTCCGCATCGCCGAAGATCTGCAGTGTGGCACCGACCGACAAGCTGCGACCGGATGCCAGCCTGCGGCCGTATGCCGACGCGAGCTTCCGGCCGGAATCGACCGGCAAATCGATGGTGCGGACGCCGTCCTCGGCGGGCGAACTCTCATAGGACACGCCCAGAGTCCAGCCACGGTAGTAGTCGGTGTTGCCGTAGCCGACGGCCAGGCCCGGATCCCACTTCATATAGGGGACGATGGCCTGCAAGCCCGCCGTCATGGGATCGCCCTCCGCGTGGACCAGACCGGCGGGCTTGGCCCAGGTGGAGTCCGGACCCCAGGTGTTGGTGACGTTGGCGGCACCGGCCGTGCCCAGACTGGCCGGGGTGCCCACCTCGCTGATGTAGAAGCCGGCGGCGTGGGCGGATGCATGGCCCAGCAAGATAGCCAGGCTCCCCGCTGCCAGAAGGCCCTGAGCGAAGTTTCGGTTACACGGCAGACTCATCGTATTCCTCCGGTCCCCGCAGCGTCTGGAATACCCCTCTGTATCGACATCGGTATACAAGCGAAGATATTTCGGATAATCCGGAGCCACCTCGTTGACCATCCAAAGGGGCCCGCATCACGAGGGACTTGCAGGGTGCCCCGGGGCTGCCCCGACATGCCGTAAGTCCCGGTTGTGTTTCCCCCCGCAGGCAACTAAAGTTCCAGCAACAGAATCCCCGGTCTGCAAGATCAGCCCATGCCTGCTGTGCCGGTCAAAAACAGCCGCGAACTGTTGTTCTACGGCTTGTACTTCCTGCCTCGAAAGAGACGTATCGCCATCTACCGGTGGATACGTGGCCGGCGGGAATTCCGGAAGCTGCGCAGGACGCAGCATGTGATCGTCTCCTGCCCCAAGAGCGGCCGGACCTGGCTGCGGGTGATGATCTCCCGCTTCTATCGCGAGAAATACGGCCTGGCGACCTCCGCTTTGCTGGGTTTCGACAATTTCCACAGGCTGGATCCCGCGATCCCCTGCATCCTGTCGACCCACGATAATTATCTTCGTGACTACACCGGTCATGGGGACAGCAAGGAAGTCTACCGCGGCAAGAAGATCGTGCTCCTGGTCCGGGACCCACGGGACGTGGTGGTGTCACAATTCTTTCAGTGGAAGCACCGGGTCCGGCCGATGAAGAAGGCGCTGCTGTCGTCGCTCCAGGACGGAGAGGACGTAGGGATCTTCGATTTCGTGACCCACCCGGATCACGGCATACCGCGCAACATGCGCTTCCTGGCGAGCTGGCGTGAAGGCCTGGCGCAGCTCGACGAAGTCTTGCTCGTGCGTTATGAGGACCTGCGCGCGGACACGGTGAGGGAATTGGGGCGGATCCTGCGGTTCCTGGGCGCCGAATGCAGCCGCGAGCAGCTGGAAGACGCCGTCTCCTTTGCCTCGTTCGAGAGCATGCGCCGGCGTGAGCAACAGCGGAGCGGTCTCACGGCGCGTCAGTCGCTTGCCCCCAGGGACAAGGACAACCCGGATACCTACAAAGCCCGGCGCGGCAAGATCGGAGGCTTCGTCGACTATTTCGATCAGGAGCAGATGGCGGTCATCTACGAGCTTCTCGATCCCGAACTGACGGCTTTTTTCGGCTACCCGATAGATCCGAAGCCGGTCACCGGGCACGTCCTGGCGAAGTCCTCCGAGCGGACAACGATGTCTGCCTGAGCCAGCGCCGTTTCCCGCGCCGCCAGCCGACTCCATCTCGCCGGACCCAGCCAGAAGACAGAAAAGGCCCCGGAAATCCGGGGCCTTCGTCACCAATAGCGCGACCGTGTTCGCTCAGCGCGATTCGGCGTCCTGTCCCAGGGACGGCACGAACTTGTTGATGATCCAGAACAGGATGAACGGCAGGGCCGCCACCGACATGGCGCCAAACAGACCTTCCTTGAAGGTCTCGACGCTGTGGGGGACGATCGGGATGTGATAGTGCATATATCCCGAGAACGACAGGGAGAACGCCTGTCCGCCGATGACTACGTTCCAGCGCATCATGAAGACGCCGAACAGCACCAGCAGCAGCGCGAGCACCGTGCGCCTGATGGTTGGCCGCGGCAGCACCAGCAGCACGAACGGTACCAGGTTGCCCAGCGTGTACTGGAGCACGAATATGTTGATGAAGTCCTTGCCGTACATGACAGACCGGAGGATGTCCCAGGATTTCATTGCCGTGTAGCCGCGGAAGATCAGATCGAGGATCTCCAGGCTGATGGCGGCGATCAGGAAACCCAGCAGGTAGCGGGTGGACTTGCTGATCACATCGGCCTCGGCGCCGCGGATCTCGCTGGCCTGATGGACCCCGCCGCGCCGGCGCTTGCGGAACGCCTGCCATTCCATGATCACGATGTAGGTGAGCATACAAAGCGCGATACCCGAGACCACCGCCGACATGATGAAGATCACCGGCATCAGCGGCGACATCCACAGGGCGTTGGCTTTGACCGAGCCGAAGATAAACCCGGCGTAGCCGTGCAGGAAACAGGCCACGGGGATACCGACCGCGGCCAGGATCTTGGCCGCCTTGTGGTCAACCTTAAGAGCGCTCTCGCTGACGTCATAGGCGCCCATGGTCAGGGCGCGATAGACCAGACGGCGCATCCTGTTGCCGAGGCCGGACTGGTCTTTCAGGGCATGGACCTGCTCTACGAAATAGTGGCGATAGACGAACCAGATCTCGCTGATGACGATCAGGCCGTAGGTAGAGAAGACGATGCCGAAGGCGGCGATGGCCGAAGTGAAATGAGGCGTCAGCAGGGGCTCGATGGCCCGCATCGGCTGTTGCAGATGGAGCAGCAGCGGCACGGCTGCCACCGGCAGCAGGGCCAGGGAGAAGACCAGCGAGAATTGCGCGATCTCCTTGAGGTCCTTCTGGCCGAACACGTGGTACAGGGATGAGAGCACGAAGGCGCCGGCGACCAGGCCGGTCATGTAGGGATACATGACGATCTGGATGCTCCAGTAGATGAACTCGTTCGGATAGACGAACAGTTCCTTTACCGTCCACTCGGCGCCATGAACGACTAGATCCGGTTCCATGGCGTCACCTCACCTTCTCGTCGAGGCCGAGATAGAAGACGTGGGGCTTGGTGCCGTACTCGTCTTTCAGCACCTGAACCCGTTCGGTGGTAATGATCTTCGTGACCGGATCTTCCGGATCCTTCAGATCACCCATACGCCGCGCCTCGAACGGACAGGCTTGCACGCAGGCGGCCTGTTTGCCTGCGGTGATCCGGTGGTAGCAGAAGTTGCACTTCTCCGCGGTCTTGACCACGGGATGGAAGAACCGCACGCCGTAGGGGCAGGCCATGATGCAGTAGCCGCAGCCGATGCACCATTTGCGATCCACGAGCACCACGCCGTCATCGGTCTGATAGGTCGCGCCCACGGGACAGACCTGCACGCAGGGCGGGTTGTCGCATTGATTGCAGAGCTTGGGAACGAAGAAGGCTTTCTCGATATCCTCCGGATCGATCTCCTCGCCGCGGATTTCGGAAGAGATGAACCCGTCCCGACCGGCGTCGGGCGAGTCGATATGGGTCTGGCCG
>CBDTYJ010000256.1:0-4146 GCA_965364575.1 uncultured Gammaproteobacteria bacterium | reverse complement strand
GCGGCACCGAGCAGAGGAAATTGTTGGCGGTCGCTTCCAGCGGATCGCTGCCGCCGGAACCGCGCAGGGAATAGATCCCCCAGGCGACGCCGGCAACGGCCATCAGCGCCGCACCCAGCGGATCGGGAGCGCTGAGCCCGGGGGAAACCAGATAGACCAGGCCGATGACAGCCAGGGTCAGACCGGCCCAGGACAGGGGCGGGAACCGCTCGCCGCTGCGCAGGGCGCTGATGAACATGGTCAGCTGCACCGTCGGGAACAGCACCAGGGCGCCGGCCGCCACGCCCAGGGAAAGGTAGGCAAAAGAAAAGAACACCATGTAGGTGAACAGCATGCTGGCCGTGACCCAGTCCGCCGGCCGGCGACCGTGGGCGCGCCAGCGCGGCGTCATCAGCAGCGCGAGGATCACGGCGCCGGCGATGACCCGGACGGTGGCGAAACTGGCCGCGTCGATGAGCCCTTCGCCCAGTGCCAGCCGGCACAGCACTGAATTGGCGGCGAAGGCGACGACGGCTACGAGGGTGAGGAGGAGCGTTCGGCCAGCGCTTGGATCAGATGTTCCGGGAGGCATTGCGACAGGGCCTGGCCCCCCGGATCAGCCTGCCGTCGCGGTGGCCAGCAGCCGCGTCTCCGCCAGCTTGCTGGCCGCGACGCGGTCCGGGTCGAGCCCGACCAGCAACACCACGGGGATGATGGGCACGATGCCCGCCAGCAGATAGAAATCCGCCAGGCTCATGCCGAATCCTGCCGCTTCCAGCCAGGTGTTGAGCTTGGCGCCGAAGGCGTAGCCCAGATTGGCCATGGCCATGTAGAGCGTGAACTGCGTGGCTGCCGCCCGGGTCCAGGAGACCTTCATGTAAAGAGAGAACAGGCTGACCGTCGCAAACGCCAGCGTGCCCTTGAAAGCCGGCAGCAGCAGCACGTGCAGGTAGTCGGGTGTGTACCAGGACTGCGCGGTGAGACCGAAGGCAAGCAGCACCACCATCATGCCGGCCAGACCGAGGGCCGCGATGCGCCGCCGGCCGAAGCGATCACACAAGAAACCGCCGAGCAGCGCGCCGAACAACTCTCCCAACACACCCCAGGTGCCCTGTGCCCGAGCGAAAGCGTCCGCGGCCCATCCCAGTTCCTGGACGAAGAACTCCACGGTCAGCGGATCGTAGATGCCTTCGGCTATCGCGTAGGTGCCGGCGACCAGGACCAGGGTCAGAGTGGTGCGGTTGGATAACGCGCGCTTCAGTTCCCGCGCCGTGATCAACGGGCCGAAACTGCCGGCCCCGACAGTGGCCTGGGCGCTGCCGGACGACCAGGGAAAGCGGCGCTCTCCAGGACGCTCCAGCCAGGCGATCACCAGGCCCAGCACCGCCAAGACCATCCCGGCCTGGAGCAGTACCGCGGTCTGCAGGCTTGTGTAGGCGATCACCGTGGCCATGCCGGCGCCACCGACGGCGATGCCGAACAGTTTGGAGCCCCACATGAAGCCGTTGACCCGGCCACGCTCGCTATCGTCCAGCAGGTCCACCGCCAGAGCGTCGGTGGAAACGTCCTGCAGGGCAGCGAAACAGTTGTGCACGAAGAAGACCCAGGCCAGATACGTCAGGGTGGCGCCGCTGTCCATGGCCCCGGATGTGGCCGCAGCGAGCAGGGTCAGGGCCATGAAGAATTGCGCGATGGCGATCCAGGGCCGTCGCAGCCCGAAGGATGGCATGCGCAGCGAATCGATCAGCGGTCCGAAGAAGAATTTGAAGGTCCAGGGCAGGATAGCCATCGCCACGACTGTGGCGGTCTCGGCCTTGCCGTGGCCCGCCTGGCTCAGGGTAGCCAGCAGCGCGATAGTGGCGAATCCCCAGGGGAATCCCTGACTGAAATACAGCAGGCAAAGCAGCAGCGTGCGTCGGCCACGGCTATCGGACAGCGTGACGGATCGCGTCTCGCTCATACATTCGTCCTTTATTTTGCCGCCGTCCCTGCGGGCCAGTGACCCCCCCTGGTGGCCAGACAATGCGCAAGCGAATCCTCAATGTCAAACCGCGGGGGCGTCGCGGGCGGTCACCGCCGTCAAGCCGGTGGCCATCCTCATAGCAGATCCGTCAGATAGGGTCGGACAAATTGCTTGAACAGGGCCAGCACCGTGACACCGCCAAGAACCAGCGTCAGCGTAAACAAGTCCCACTCATTCAGGACCAGCCCCAGCGCCAGCGCGGCAGCCGGCGGGTGCTCTGTCTTGGTCGCCACCATCAGGAACATGGCGAGCCCGGTCGCCAGGGCCCCGAACACCGGGACGACATGCAGATATCCCGCGGCAGAATTGGCGTGCACATAGTGGGCCAGCAAGCCGATCGGTCCACCCGCGATGATGCCGACCAGATATCCGCCGATCAGATGGCGCGCGTCCGCCGTGGTCGACCGCGGCACGACGAAGGCGATGAAGGTGCTGGCGCCGAGGGCGGCGATCAGCACCTTCTGGGTGAGCACGTCCATGATCAACAGCAGCGTAAGCAGAAAGACCGTCGCCAGCCCACTCTGTATTCCGTAGCGGATCAGATTCCCGCGCTGCAGGCGGCCCTCGAGGCCGAGTCGTGTGATCAGCATCTGCATGGTCTCGCTCCCTCATCCCGGACTCAGCGCCGCAATCGCGGCGTGAAGCTGCATCTTATCCACGGCGGTCACTGACGTCATCGACTTCGCGGACCGGCCGGCATCCGGCTTCATCTGCAGGCGAACGCCGTCTCGATGAAGTAAGGTAACGGCCGGTCGTTCTGTTGCGCGGGGAAAAGGGGTAGTCATGCACCGGATCAGGAATGGGCTATCGATATTCGCCATCTGGGTCATGGCGGCATCATCCCCGGCGGCCGCCCAGCAGGACCCCGTGGCGGAGGCCCTGAGCGCCCGTATGGAAGAACTGCAATTCGGCGGCGATCTTGAAATCGGCGGTGCCCAGATCGCCGCTCGAGAGATCCTCCCGGCAGTCTATGCCAACCGGGGATTCAAGCCCATGTGGACCGACCGGAACCGGGTGCAGGAACTGCTGGCCCTGATCCGCACGGCGCCCGAGGATGGCCTGGATACCTCTGATTACTTTCTCGAAGAGTTGCAATCCCAACTCGGCGCATCCGGCAGCTCCGGCGCGCCGCTGGACAAGGCGGACCTGGATATCCTCCTGACCGAATCGCTGATCCGCTTCGGCTATCACCAGCTGTTCGGCAAGGTCAACGCCGCCGCACTGGACGCCAACATCAATTTCACCCGCGAATTTCTTGGCGGTCGAAGTTCGGTGGTGGCCATCCCCGAGATCATCGCTTCGTCCGCGCCGCTGCAGACCCAACTTGACCAGGCCGTCCATCGCAGCCCGTTCTATCGCACGCTGCAGGAGCGCCTGTCAGAGTATCGCCGCATCGCCGCCGATGGCGGCTGGCCTCTGGTGCCCGAGGGCGAGACCCTGCGCAAGGGCGACGACGATCCCCGGGTGGCGGCCGTCCGTGCCCGCCTGATGGTGACCGGTGATCTGGCCGGCAGCGATACCGGTTCGACCGTCTTCGACGATGAGCTGGAGGCCGCGGTCATGGGCTTCCAGGCGCGCCACGAGCTGGGCGCGGACGGGGTCGTCGGCAAGAACAGTTATGCCGCTATGAACGTGCCGGTGCAGACCCGGATCGACCAGATCCGCCTGTCCCTGGAACGGCTGCGCTGGGTCCGCGGCGACCGGGCGGAGCGGTTTGTGGCCGTCAATATCGCCGGTTACCGGGTGTTTTTTATTGCCGGTGAAGAGATCGCCTGGAGTTCACGGGCGATGGTGGGCAAGACCTACCGCCAGACCCCCGTGTTCCGGGGCACGATGAGCTATATGGAGATCAATCCCACCTGGACGGTGCCGCCTACCATCCTGCGGAATGACACGCTGCCGGCCATCAAGCGGGACCCGGGCTACCTGCAGGCCAAGAACATGAGCGTGATCGACCGGGACGGACGCAAAGTCGATCCGGCCGCCATCGACTGGCAGTCCTACACGCGGGGCATCCCCTACTCCATCCGCCAGGAGCCGGGTCCCGAAAATGCGCTGGGAGAGATCAAATTCATCTTCCCCAACAAACATTTCGTGTTCCTGCACGATACGCCTAACCGCTCGCTGTTCGCGCGGCCCGATCG
>CBDTYJ010000255.1:0-4147 GCA_965364575.1 uncultured Gammaproteobacteria bacterium | reverse complement strand
CGGTCGGCAAGGATAACAAACTCGTCCATCCCGAGCAGGATCGCGCCAAAAAAAAGCGGGTCCCCGAGGGGGGAGGATGGGGACCCGCTCATCCGCCGGAAAGGGGCCGGCGGGAATTTTGCCAACTCGCTATCGTTCCAACAGAACCATCTAGTCGTCGTCCAGACCGTCCTCCAGCTCCGCCTCCTCGGCGAGCAGTTGAGCGCCGTCCCATACCCCCTTGACGTCCACCAGACGCCCCTCCGCCGCAGCGAAGAAATCGCCCGCGCTGATCGGTGCATCATTGTCCTCGAAATCGGTGTTGCCGTCGGTGAGGACCGGCACGCCGAATACGGTCAGGGTCGGCGCCGATACGTCCGCGCCAGGGCCACGTATGGAGTCGTCATCTACATCGTCACGCTCGATCCGGCTGGCAATAAAATTACCGCTGTCGTCGAAGCCCCGGATCTCTACGTAATCGACATTGGGCCGCAGATCGTCGAGCCCGAATTGCTGCTGGTCCAGAAGATCATCCTCGAAGCTCGTTCCCGGTTCGGTGCCAATCTGGATCCCCAGGACCTGCAGCGTGCCGGCGCCGACGTCCACGGCCTCGACGATGCCCGAGATGCGCAGATCGGCCTCGGGCTTGAACTCGATCTTGTCGGCGGTGAACGTGGCGTTACCGTTATATTCGCCCTCGGCCTCGATCCGCACGTTGGGGCCCAGGTCAGCCGCCGTGCCGCCTTCATAGACGGTGCTGCCGTCGGTGAGCACGCGCACACCGGCGATGTCGAAGTCGCTGCTGGACCGGAACACGGTGATGATGCCCTCGATCTCCACGTCGTCGCCCGCCTCCAGATCATCGTCGCCGACCACATCGCCGCGATACTCGACCTGGCTGGCAAGCAGCTCGCTGTTGCCACCGAGGCCGGACCCTTCGGCCTCGACGAAGTCGCCCTCACTGATCTGACCGCCGGGGAAATCGTCGAGCTGGGCCGCGCTGTAATCGACCACCTGATCATTGAGCTGGAACGTCAGCGCCCCGGCATCCAGCAGGGTGACGATGCCGGTGATCTCGAAGTTTCCGCCAAGGGCCTCGGCCTCGATCCGCGTGGCGACGATGCGCCCGCTCGCGTCGGGCAGACCGCTGACCTCCACCAGGTCGCCGTCGCCCAGGCCCAGGATGCTGCGCGGCTGGATGCTGTCGTCGAAGATGGTCGAATTATTGATCTGGATCGTCTGCCCCAGCACCCGGAACTGGCCGGCGGCCGTGTCGATGCTGCCGGCCTCGATCGGGCCCTTGACCGCATCGTCGAATTCCACACGATCGGCGACGCCGTTGAGACCGTCGTCGTCGAATGTCCCGACCACGACGACCACTTCACCCACGTCCAGATCGGCCTGGCTTCCGGCAGCACCGTTGACGATGAATGTCGCCTCGCTGGTATCGAAGCGCACGCCATTGACGATCACGCTGCCGAAGCCATCGATGGGTCCGACCGCGATCCCGCCGCGGTCGATGCCGCCGGTCGGCGGCGGCACCGGGGGCGGATTCACCACCGGTGGATTGGAACTGCCGCCACCGCCGCCGCAGCCGGCGAGGATGAGACTCCCCAGCAGCGCGACCTGTGTTCGATTGTTTGTCAGCATCTTCATTTGTCCTTACCCCTGCCCTTCTCGTCGTCTCTAATCATGTAGACGCCCACACCCATGCGGCCGCCCTCGGTTTTCTCGTCGTCATCCGCCTGATGGCGGCTGAGCCAGGCATCGATCCGCTCCAGGAATGACTGCCCTTCCGTCTCCAGATACTCGGCGAATGCCCCCGCGTGACGCTCGGGGATACTCGACTCGGTGGCCCGCCCCTCGAACCGGGATTCGCCGGTCTCTTCCCGGGCCAGGTTCCAGGCCACGGTGGTGCCGATGTCTTTCATCACCGAGCCGGCGCGGACCATGGCCTCGGGATTCTGCGGGTCCGGCATGTAGTACCGGCTCAGCGGCCGCAGACGCCCGTCCCCGGTTTCCTCGACCACGCCGACCTTGATCAGTTCTTTGAGCATGGCCACCGTGGGAATATCCCCGCCGTAATCCCGGTGCAGTGATTCGAAACTCCGCCCCGTTCCGGATTTGTCCAGCGGAAGGGGTTGGCCATCGTCGCCGAGATAGTCGGGATCCTGGTACCAGCCGGACAACAACCGGGTGATATTGCTCATCCGGTCCGGCGCGGGGGCGCCGGCGGCGAGCAGGTCGCGCTGCTTCTTGACCTCCCGCCGGGTCAGGCCGGTGAGGATCGACACCCGGGATGCGTTGGTGGGACGGCCCGAAATCCCGTAATCCTGCCCCGCCACATCCACGTACACGCTCTTGGCGAGTTCCGCGAACTCCTTCCAAATCACGCCGTTACGTAGCAGAATGCGGACGATCGGCCGCAACATGGCACGGCAAGCCTTTAGCGTAACGCTTTTGGAATCGTCCGACATATTTGTGCAGTCTACGCACAAATACAAAAAAAGCAAGACCCTGGTTCTCCTTTTTGAGTCTCCCGGCTCCTGGCTCCCCGACCCTCATCCCGGGGCTCGCCATCCCGGGATTTCCCTCCGCCGCGCCGGCGCAGTATTCTCGGCGCGGTTATCACTGACGATCGGGAGCGCGCCGTCATGGAATTCCTGGTAGTTCTTGCAGTCCTGGTGCTGATCGCCTTTTACGGCGTCTCCATCTATAACCGCCTGATTGACCTTAGAAATCGGGTGAAAAACGGGTTTTCTCAAATCGACGTGCAGCTCACCCGGCGCCACGACCTGATCCCCAATCTGGTCGAGGCAGTGAAGGGCTATATGAAACACGAGCGTGAGACCCTGGAGGCGGTGATCAAGGCCCGCAATCTTGCGGTCGACGGCCTCAAGGCCGCTGCCGCCGATCCCACCAACGCGGAAGCGATCAAGCAGCTCGGTAGCGCCGAGAGCGCGCTCAGCGGGGTGCTGGGACGGCTGTTCGCTCTGTCGGAGGCCTATCCGGACCTCAAGGCGAACCAGAACATGATGCAGTTTCAGGAGGAACTGACCTCCACCGAGAACCGGGTCGCCTTCGCCCGCCAGGCCTTCAACGATGCGGTGATGACCTACAACACCGCCCGCGAGAATTTCCCCAACAACCTGGTGGCCAATTTCTTCGCCTTCAAGGCCGCCGAATTCCTGGAGATCGAGTCGGAAGAAAAGCGCGCCGTCCCCTCGGTGTCGTTCTGAGCTGACCTCGCCCGGACCGGGGCGGATCCACCGCCATGGATTTCTTCGAACATCAGGCCCGGGCGCGACGCGGCACTCGCTCGCTGGTGTTCCTGTTCCTGCTGGCGGTGTTGCTGGTCACGACCGCGGTGACCCTGGTCGTGGCCGCTGCCATCCAACTGCTGGGCACTCAGCAGGAAGCCCTGGCCGTCGACGACGCCCTGACCGCAAATCCGGGGCTGTTGTGGAAGACGGCGCTCGGTACGGTGTCGTTCATCGTCATCGCCAGCCTCTACAGGCTCGCCCAGCTGCGTGACGGCGGAGCCCGGGTGGCCGAATCCCTGGGCGGCAATCTGGTCACGGCGGAGGACGCGGAGCCCGGCCGCCGGCGTCTGTACAACGTGGTGGAGGAGATGGCTATCGCCTCCGGGCTGCCGGTGCCGGCCGTCTACGTGCTGGAGCATGAATCGGGTATCAACGCCTTCGCCGCCGGGATGACGCCCTCGGACGCCGCGGTGGCGGTCACCCGCGGCAGCATCGACCAGCTCGACCGGGATGAATTGCAGGGCGTCGTGGCCCACGAATTCAGCCACATCCTCAATGGAGACATGCGCCTGAACTCCATCCTGATGGGGTATCTGTTCGGGATCCTGGCGGTGGGCATGGTCGGGCGCTCGGTACTGCGCTCGGGGGGACGGCGCGGCCTGCGTTCCAGCCGCAGCCGCGGTGGCGGCGTGCTGGTGCTGGCCGGACTCGGTCTGTTCATTGTCGGTTCCGCCGGTGTCTTTATCGGCCGTATCATCCAGGCAGCAGTCTGCCGACAGCGCGAGTTCCTCGCCGATGCGTCAGCGGTACAGTTCAGCCGCCAGTCGGAGGGTCTGGCCGGCGCATTGAGCAAGATCGCCGGCGGCGCCTCGCTGCTGACCGCCGGGCGCGCCGAAGAGGTCAGC
>CBDTYJ010000254.1:0-4181 GCA_965364575.1 uncultured Gammaproteobacteria bacterium | reverse complement strand
CTGCGCACCGACGGTGACCGGGTGCGGATCACGATCCAGCTGATCGACGTCGAGGATGGCTTCAATCTCTGGTCGCGCACCTACAGCCGCAGCATGAACGATATCCTCGATCTGCAGGAGCAGATCGCGCGCGCGGTGGTCTCCGCGCTGAGCGTGGAATTTCTTGGCGATGGCGACGCCGCAGTCACGCGTCCCGGGACCCGTAGCGCCGCCGCCTATCAACGGTATCTGGAGGGTCGCGTGGCGTTCCACCGGCGTACGCCCGAGTCGCTGCAGGACGCCGTCCGGATGTTCGAGCAGGCGGTGGAACTGGATCCGTCTTACGCCCTCGCCTACAGCGGAATCGCTGACGCGGAACTGCTGCGGGTGAGCTATGCCAATGTACCCCTTGAGCAGGCGAAAGAGGCGGCCGAGAGGGCCATCGCCCGCGCCCTGACGCTGAACGACCGGCTGGCCGAACCTTATGCGTCTCTGGGTCTGCTCAGAGCCCACGACGGCCAGCCGGGCGCCGCCGAACAGGCGTACCGCAAGGCCATCGAGCTGAACCCGGATTACGCCATGGCTCAGATGTGGCTGGGCGGGCTGTTGATGGATCAGGGGCGCCTGCGAGATGCGAACATGGCCTTCTCGAAGGCTCGCAACCTGGATCCGCTGCACCCGGTGATCAATGGGAATCTCGCCGCCAGCCTCATGGCCATGGGCATGTACGACGCCGGGATGGTGATCTTCAGACGGGTGCTGGATTACGCGCCGGACTCGGCACCGGTATTGCGACAGATGTCGGGCTGGGCGGCCGACTTCGGCCATCTGGATCACTCCATGGCGCTCGCCCGGCGTGCTCTCGCCCTGGACGAGAGCGAGCCGCAGAACCTGATCACGATGGCGCGAAGCCACCTGTGGCTGGATGACCTGTCGGCGGCCGGGCGATGGCTGGGCGAAGCACAATCCCTCGCGGGCGAGAACCCCATGTTGTTCGCCTACCGCGCGGCATTCTATTTCGAGGCCGGCCAGCCTTCGGCGCTGGACGCCTACGCCAGTTCGCAGCTTGCTGCTCGGGAGGCGACGGCGCCGGACGCGAGAGACTACAAGAGTCGCAGCCTGCTGGCCTGGGCCGGCCGCGGGCGCGTGCTGATGCACGACTACGACCGCGGTATCGCGCTGCTCGAGCGGGCGCTGGAGACCGATGAAGGCCGGCGCCAGATCAAGGATCTCGAGATCTTGACCTTCCTCGCGGTCGCCTATCAGCGTTCGGCCCGTGAGGAGGCGGCCGGCGAGGTGGTGGCCCAATGCGAGGGTCTCCTGGATCGTTCGCGCCGCCAGGGCGCCGGCGGGCCCCGCGCGGCGCTGATGGAGGCGGCGGTCTCTACCCTCGCCGGACGCCGCGACGAAGCCCTGGATCAGCTGCAGCTTGCCTACGATCTGGGCTGGCGCCGTCACGGCCTGATCGAAAACCACATTGCCTTCGAGTCCTTGAGGGGACTTGACCGCTATAACACTCTGCTGAGACAGATGCGGGAAGCCACGGCATCGATGCGGGAGCGTGTACGGGTTGCCGGGTCCGGCCAGGAGACTCGCGCCGCCCGGGTCGACTAGGCGCCCGACCAACGCACGGACCGGGCGCCGCTGGTTGGGCGCCGGCATGTCGGAATGGACTCGTGGTACCACCATCGATGCCAGGCTTTCACTCAGCGCGTCCACAAGTGAACACCGGCATCCATCGCGTACGAACGGTCAGACTGTCTCCGCGAGCGCTTTTCGCTCAGGCGCCAAGGGCGGCGCTCGAACTTTGCCCGGGTCCGTCTGTCGAATTATTTGCAGCGCTGCAGATCGTCCGGACAGATTATCCGGGGGTGTTTTCCGATCATGACCATCAGTCCGAACTGGATCGCCGCCGGCCTGGTGGCCACCGCCGCGGCCGGCGTCATGGCCGCTATCAATCTGGTAGAGCCTGTCGCCGAATCCGGGTATCCCCTTTTGCCGGACCGGACCGGTCAATCCGTCGCCTCGAACGTTGCAAGAGAAAGCGGCGACGGCCAGGTCGCGGCCATGGCGGAGCTGCTGGATCGCGAGGTCGAGGAGCGCCTGCTGCTGGAAGACGAGTTGGAGGCCTTGCAGGATCGGGTAGCGCGACTGGAATCGTTGCTCGACGACCGCGATACGGCACCCGGGACCGGGGCTCCGGCTCCCGCCGCCATAAGTGGCCGTGGCACCCGCGGGGAGATCACTGAGGAGGCATTTATCGCCGCCGGTTTCACCCCGGAACAGGCTGCTTTCTACCGCCAGCGCCATGATGAGGTCTCAATGGCCCAGCTTTACCTGCGGGACCAGGCGGAACGTGAAGGCTGGCTGCGCTCGCGCCGCTTCGTCGACGAACAGCGGGCGCTGCGACAGCAGCTGCAGGAGATGGAGAAGGGAATGGACGAAGACACCTATGCCCGCTATCTCTACGCCCTCGGCCGGCCCAACCAGGTCGGGGTGCGCCGGGTGCTCGTCAGTTCGGCCGCCGACAGCGCCGGAATCCGCGACGGCGACGTACTGCTGCGCTACGACGGCCAACGCGTCTTCCAGGCCAGCGATCTGCGCCGCGCCACCCGCAGCGGCGAGACCGGGGAGATGGTCGCCGTCGATATCCTGCGCGACGGCCAGCGCATTCAGACCTACGTGCCCCGTGGCCCGCTGGGCGTCAACATGAGTTCAGATCGGGTCCTCCCCGGCGGCTAGCCGGGCAGGGATGAATTCCTCGCGGACCGCCGCGGCCAACAGCGATGGCGGCAGTAGTCCCTGAGCCAGCACGAAATCGTGATAGGCCCGGCGGTCGAAGCGATCGCCCAGGGCAAGCTCCGTGAGCCCCTTCAGTTCCATCAGCTTCCGATAGCCATAGAAATAGGCGGTAGCCTGACCGGGGATCTGGAAAGTGTAGCGCTCCAGTTCCGCGGTGGCCGAACCCGGCGTCATCACCACATCTTCGAGCAGGATACGCCGCGCGTCTTCCACCGAGATCTGACCGGTGTTGAGCATCGGATCCAGGAACATCCTCGCTGCCCGCCACAGCCGCGCCTGCAGACTGATCAGCTGACCCTCCAGAGGCAGGTAGGGCTTGACCTCGGCCTCCGCATAAAGGGCCCAGCCTTCGACGTTGACGCTGTTGAAAGCGAACAGCACCCGCGCGTCCGACACGCCACTCTCCAGCATGGCGCTGAACTGCAATTCGTGGCCGGGCCGCGCCTCATGGGCGGACAGGGTCCAGGCCATGGCCTCGTAGGTGTGGTCGTCCGGAGGCCGCGCCTCGCCCGCCGGCGGTTCGGCGATCGCTGGCATAAGGAACTCGATGGGTTCCCCGGTATTGCCGACCAGCCGCGGCGTGCGCAGGCGGGGTTGTGGTATGGCTGCGCTCTCGGCCTCTGAGGCCATACGGATCACGAGCGGCCGCGCCGGGATGCTGACGATACGCTGCTCGCGGATGATCTGCTCCAGCGCAGCGTTGGTCGCCTGGTACCGGGGCAGGATCTCGTCGGCGGCGAACTGGACCTTCTTCAGCTCGCGGATCATGTCCCTGTAGTCGTCGATCTCCCAGCCCTTCTCCGCCGCCAGCATCGGCGCCAGGGCCTCCATCTCGTTGCGGATCTCCATAAAGCCCGCCAGGGCATCGTCGATCAGACGCTGAGGGGATTCCTCCACGCCCCATTGCTCAAGCGCCAGGGTATAAAGGGCCTCGGGCTGGCGGAAATCGTCGCGGGCCCGAGCCATCAGATCGGTCCTGACCCATTCGTCGAAGGCTGTGACCTGTTCCTTGAGAACCTCGAGCGCGTCCTCATAACCATCGATCTGCAGCGACGCGAACAGCTGGCCGATGCCGGACATGTATTGGGGGCTGGTACCCAGGTCGCGCTCGAGCTGGCCCCGGAACGGACCCAGCAGGGCCGGGTCCGCCAGTCGCGCATCGACCAGGGCCCGGGCCAGGTCGGTCAGGGGCGTGTAGCCCTCTTCCAGTCCCGCATACCGTCGCAGCCGGACCAGGGCGGCCTGCTGACGCTCCCGGGGCAGAGCCGGGTCGAGCAGACCGTTGAGACTGAAGAAGAACAGCTGCGACACATTGAGATAGGGCAGCGTAAGCTCGTTGGTCAGTCGGTTCTGGCGCCGCCGGAGGTCCATGCTGCCGATCAGGATCTCCAGGTCCTGAC
>CBDTYJ010000253.1:0-4183 GCA_965364575.1 uncultured Gammaproteobacteria bacterium | reverse complement strand
CTCCTGCTCCAGACGGGATATCGAAGACATCCTGGGCGAAAGGAAGCCCGGGCAATCGGCCGTCTACCCGGGTCTGTGCCGGGATGGTCCCCTTCGCCCGGACGCGGCATGCGCCATACGCGTGCGGGTCCCGGACCGGCCGGTCGGCTTCGACGACCTTCTCCAGGGCCGGTTGGAGCAACATCTGCGGCAACATGTCGGCGACTTCGTCCTGTGGCGCAAAGACGGCATGCCCGCCTATCAGCTGGCTGTCGTGGTGGACGACGCGCAACAGGGCATCACCGAGGTCTGTCGCGGCACCGATCTGCTCGATAACACGCCCAGGCAGATCTTCCTGCAGCAGACCCTGGGGCTACCCACGCCCCGCTACCTGCATTTCCCACTGGTGCTTGCCCCCTCGGGCGAGAAATTGAGCAAACAGACCGGTGCGCCTGCCCTCGAGGCGGCCAGGGCGGGCGCCATCATGACCGAGGTGCTCCGTTTCCTCGGGCTGCCGCCGGACGACGGGCTCCGCGGCGCGCCGGCGGCCGAGCAGCTGGCCTGGGCGACGCCCCGCTGGGATATCGAGGTGCTGCGCGATCAGCCCAGCAGATGTGCCCCGGCCTCCGGGGCTTTGGCTGCAGCGCAATAATGTACTAATCTTGGGTCTGGACCAGTCCTTTTGCTGCACAAGCGGCGCGCAGCATATCCGGGGCGACAGACGCCGCCTATTACAACAACACAGGGCAACATCCGGGGCTGCAGATCATGAGCGAACCCAGAACTATCAAGAAGTATCCCAACCGGCGGCTGTACGACACCGAGGAGAGCCGCTATATCACGCTGGCGGACATCCGGCGCCTGGTGCTGGAGAAAGTCGATTTCGTCGTCATCGACAAGAAGAGCGGCCAGGACATCACCCGGGCGATCCTGCTGCAGGTCATCAGCGAGCAGGAACAGAGCGGCGAACCGATCATGAGCCGGGATTTCCTGTCCCATGTGATCCGCTCTTACGGCGGCGCCATGCAGGGCTTCGTCGGCAGCTACCTCGAGCAGAGCATCAAGTTATTCATGAACCAGCAGCAGCAGATGCGGGACCGGGTCAGGAACGTGGTCGGCGTCGATCCCGTCGGCCTGGTGACCGACATCGCGCAGAAGAATTACACGCGCTGGAAATCCGTCCAGGAGGAAATCTCCCGGATCCTGACCCGTCGTCCTGACGAGGACGAGGAAGAGGAAGCGCCCCCGCCGCGGCCAGCGGCCAAAAAACGCGCGAGGAAAGCCTCGCAGCGCTCCGGCAAGTAGCGCCCGCCCCGGCGACCGCGACGATTCGGGCCGGGGCCCGAAAAACCCTTGACATGGCACCGCGGCCTAGCTATTGTGCATAGCAGCAATGGTGCATTGCACCACCCTCAGTCTCCTCCATATGGTCGCTTTTTGCGTCCAATGTTGAGCCCCCTTCCCTGAAGGGGGCTTTTTTTATGCGTCCCTGGCGGCGGGCAAAAGAAAAGGGCCCTGAGGCCCCTTTCTTCGTCCGCCTGTCGCGGAGCGCGCGAATCGCGCCGCGAGCCCATAGGCGGCCCTAGGCGGCGTCCAGGCCTCGCATGCTGAGCCGGATCCGGCCCTGCCGGTCCACCTCCAGCACCTTGACCTTGACCGTGTCGCCTTCCTTCAGCTTGTCTCCGACCCGCTCGACTCGCTCCTCGCTGATCTGCGAGATGTGCACCAGGCCGTCCTTGCCGGGGAGGATGGTGACGAAGGCGCCGAAGTCCATCAGCCGCGCCACCTTGCCTTCGTAGATCTGACCTACTTCCACCTCGGCCGTGATCAGGTCGATACGGCGGCGCGCCTCGCGGCCGGCTTCACCATCCACCGACGCGATCCGCACGGTGCCGTCGTTCTCGATGTCGATGCTGGCGCCGGTCTCCTCGGTGATCGACCGGATCACCGAACCGCCCTTGCCGATGACGTCGCGGATCTTCTCCGGGTCGATCTTGAAGGCGACGATAGTCGGCGCCCAGTCGGACATCTGCTCGCGAGGACGGTCCAGCACCTCGTTCATCTTGCCGAGGATGTGCAGCCGGGCATCTTTGGCCTGGGACAGCGCATCCCGCATGATGTCCCGTGTGATGCCATCGATCTTGATGTCCATCTGCAGGGCGGTGATGCCGTCGGCGCTGCCGGCGACCTTGAAGTCCATGTCGCCCAGGTGGTCCTCGTCGCCGAGGATGTCGGTCAGCACCGTGTACCGGTCGCCTTCCTTGACCAGGCCCATGGCCACTCCGGCCACCGGAGCGGTCACGGGCACGCCGGCATCCATCAAGGCCAGGCTGGTACCGCAGACCGAGGCCATGGAACTGGAACCGTTCGATTCCGTGATCTCCGATACCACGCGGATGACATAGGGGAATTCTTCAGGACTCGGCATCACCGCCTGGATGCCGCGACGGGCGAGTTTGCCGTGGCCGATCTCCCGACGCTTGGGGCCGCTCATGAAGCCGGTCTCGCCGACACAGTAAGGGGGGAAGTTGTAGTGCAGCATGAAAGGCTCTTTGCGGTCGCCTTCCAGGGAGTCGATGATCTGGGCATCGCGGCCGGTACCCAGGGTCGTGGTCACCAGGGCCTGGGTCTCGCCGCGGGTGAACAGCGCCGAGCCATGGGTCCTGGGCAGCACGCCGGTACGCACGAAGATGTCGCGTACGGTGCGGCCGTCACGGCCGTCGATACGGGCCTCGCCGGCCAGCACCCGACCGCGCACGATGCGGCTTTCGAGCGCACTGAACGCGCCCTTGACCTCGTCCTCGGACCAGCGCGGCTCTTCGCCGCCGGCCAGTGACTCTTTCACCGCGCTGCGCAGTTCGCCGACGCGGGCGTAGCGTTCCTGTTTGTCGGTGATCAGATAAGCCTTGCCCAGCTCGGCTTCGACCTGAGCGGCGACTGCTTGCGCCAGCTCCTGATCCTCTTCCGGCGGGCTCCACTCCCAAGCGGGCTTGCCCACTTCGGCGGCCAGCTCCTTGATCACCCGGATAGCGGCTTGCATGCTCTCGAAACCGAACATCACGGCGCCCAGCATGACGTCCTCGTCCAGGATCTTCGCCTCGGACTCCACCATCAGGACGGCGTTCTCAGTGCCGGCGACGACCAGATCCAGGCTGGAATCTGCCAGCTCCGTGGCCGTGGGGTTGAGCAGATATTCACCGCCCTTGTAGCCGACGCGGGCCGCCGCGATGGGGCCCTTGAACGGCATCCCGGACAGGGTCAGCGCGGCAGACGCGCCGATCATCGCCGGGATATCGGGATCGACCTCGGGATTGGCCGAGATCACGGTGGCGATCACCTGGACCTCGTTCATGAATCCCTTGGGGAACAGCGGCCGGACCGGGCGGTCGATCAGACGCGAAGTCAGGGTCTCTTTCTCCGAGGGCCGGCCTTCCCGCTTGAAGAACCCGCCGGGAATTTTGCCCGCGGCATAGGTCTTCTCCTGGTAGTTGACGGTCAGCGGGAAGAAGTGCTGGCCCGGGTTCGCGTCTTTGCGGCCGACCGCGGTGACCAGCACCACGGTGTCCGACATGTTGACGACGACCGCGGCATCGGCCTGGCGGGCGACTTCACCGGTCTCGATGGAGACGGTGTGGTTGCCATACTGGAATGTCTTTTTGATCGGCTTCACTTATGTTTACCTGAAATTCTCGAAAGGGAATGGCTTACGCCGCACGGCGGACTACGTTCGCCCGGCACACCTCGATTAGCGACGCAGACCGAGTCGGGCGATGAGATCCTGATAACGGGCCAGATCCTTACGCTTCAGGTAATCCAGCAGCTTCCGCCGCTGGTTGACCATACGCAGCAGACCTCGACGCGAGTGGTGGTCTTTCTTGTGGGAATTGAAATGATCGGAAAGCTCATTGATACGTGCCGACAACAAAGCAACCTGGACCTCGGGTGAGCCGGTGTCGGTTCCAGCCTTCCGAAATTCCTCGATAATTTCCTGTTTTCTGTTAGCAGAAAGGGGCATACATCCTCCTGAATTTTTCGGTGATTCGCCCGTGGTCAAGCCCGCAATTCTACCCCGCGGGGCTATCGGTCAACAAGTTTGGCCAGACCCGCCCGGATTGAACATCCGCCGCGGACGGACCCGGTCCCTGGCGTCACGCTCACCGAGGCCGAGAAAACGGCCAGTGGCGTCGTAGAGCCTCACCGGGCC
>CBDTYJ010000252.1:0-4199 GCA_965364575.1 uncultured Gammaproteobacteria bacterium | reverse complement strand
GAATAGGGCTTGCGGCGCACGGCCTCGGTCAGGTATCCGCCCTCTTCGTACCCCACGTAGCCCGGCGGCGCCCCGATCAGCCGCGCCACGGAGTGCTTCTCCATGAACTCGGACATGTCGATCCGCACCATGGCGTCTTCGCTGTCGAACAGGAAATTCGCCAGAGCCTTGGTCAGTTCGGTCTTGCCCACGCCGGTGGGGCCCAGGAACAGGAAGGATCCGATCGGTCGGTTCGGGTCGGCGAGTCCCGCGCGGGAGCGCCGGATGGCATTCGATACGGTCGTGACCGCTTCGCTCTGCCCCACTACCCGGGTTTCGATGGACTGCTCCATCCGCAGCAGCTTCTCGCGCTCGCCCTCGAGCATCCTCGAGACCGGGATGCCGGTCCACTTGGAGACCACTTCGGCGATCTCCTCATCGGTGACCTTGTTGCGCAACAGCTGGGGCGCCTGGCCTTCCCTCGCGGCCGCCTCGGTCAGCTGTTTCTCCAGCTCCGGTATGCGGCCGTACTGCAACTCCGACATGCGGCCGAGGTCGTTGGCGCGCCGCGCCGTGTCCAGTTCGATGCGGGCGCGCTCCAGCTCCTCCTTTATGTGCGCGGCGCCCTCGGTGGCCGCTTTCTCGCTCTTCCAGATTTCCTCCAGATCGGCGAATTCACGTTCCAGTTCGCTCAGATCGCCTTCGAGCGACTCCAGGCGCTTGATGGAAGCCTCGTCTTTCTCCTTGCGCAGCGCCTCCCGCTCGATCTTGAGCTGGATGATGCGGCGCTCCAGCCGGTCCATCGCCTCCGGCTTTGAATCGATCTCCATGCGGATCCGGGAACCGGCTTCGTCGATCAGGTCGATGGCCTTGTCCGGCAACTGACGATCCGAAATGTACCGATGGGACAGCATGGCGGCGGCGACGATGGCCGGATCGGTGATCTCGACGCCATGGTGGACTTCATAGCGCTCCTTCAACCCGCGCAGGATCGCGATGGTGTCCTCGACGCTGGGTTCGTCCACCAGCACCTTCTGGAAACGTCGCTCCAGCGCCGCGTCCTTCTCCACATACTGGCGGTACTCGTCCAGCGTGGTGGCGCCGACGCAGTGCAGCTCGCCGCGGGCCAGAGCCGGCTTGAGCATGTTGCCGGCGTCCATGGCTCCTTCGGCCTTGCCGGCGCCGACCATGGTATGGAGTTCGTCGATGAACAGGATGATCTGGCCTTCCTGGCGCGCCAGATCGTTGAGCACGCCCTTGAGCCGTTCCTCGAATTCGCCGCGGAACTTGGCGCCGGCGATCAGGGCGCCCATGTCCAGCGCGAGGATGCGCTTTTCCTTGAGCCCCTCCGGCACTTCACCATTCACGATCCGCTGGGCCAGACCCTCGACGATGGCGGTCTTGCCGACGCCGGGCTCGCCGATCAGGACCGGGTTGTTCTTGGTCCGCCGTTGCAGCACCTGGACAGTGCGGCGGATCTCGTCGTCTCTCCCGATAACCGGGTCCAGCTTGCCCTGCTCCGCCCGCTCGGTGAGATCCACCGTAAAGCGCTCCAGCGCCTGGCGCGTGTCCTCGGCATTGGCGTCATCGGCGGTCTTGCCGCCGCGCAGTTCCTCGATGGCCTTGTCCACCGCGCCTTTGACCACGCCGGCGTCGGCCAGCAGGCTCGCCAGAGGCCCCTTGTCCTCCAGCGCCGCCAGCAGGAACAGCTCGCTGGTGATGTACTGGTCGCCGCGCTTCTGCGCCAGTTTATCGGTGAGATTGAGCAGCCGGTTCAGGTCCTGGGACAGATGCACATCGCCCCCGGCGCCTTCCACCCGCGGCAGGCGCTCCATCTGCTCCCCGAGACGCGAGCGCAGCTGGTCTACCTTGGCGCCGGCGCGGCTCAGCAGATGGCGCAGGGTGCCGCCTTCCTGATCCAGCAGCGCGATCATCAGATGGACCGGCTCGATAAACTGATTGTCCTGACCGAGAGCCAGGGATTGCGCATCCGCCAGCGCCATCTGGAACTTGGTCGTCAATTTGTCCATCCGCATGAGCGTGCCCCTTGTCTGTCGCTCCCCGTTTAATGGGGTGATACAGACCGGTTTTCAAGCGGGCGACGGTCCGGGCTCGAGCCAGATCAGCGTCGCCATGCGGCCGCACGGGGCGTCCCGACGATGGGAGAAGAATCGTTGGCTGTCGCTATAGGTGCAGGCGGCCGCAGCGGTGACGGAGGAGACGCCCAGCGCGATCAGCCGGCGCCGGGCCAGGGCCTGAAGGTCGGCGTGCCAGCGGTCGTCCCGACCCGGCCGGATACAGTCGCTGGCCCCGGGGTCTTCTGCCAGCAGGGCATCGCGGACTTCCGGTCCGATTTCGAAATGTCCGGCGCCGATGCAGGGGCCGAGCCAGGCGAGCAGGCCCGAACCGGGCATGGCCATGGCGGCGACGGTTTGCTCGATGATGCCCGCGGCGAGACCCCGCCAGCCCGCATGAACGGCCCCGACGCGAGTCCCGGCGCGATCGGTGAGCAGCACCGGGAGACAATCGGCGGTGAGGATGGCGCACACGCGGCCGGTATCGGAGGCGATGGCTGCGTCGGCCTCCCGCGACCTGTCGCGCGATCCTTGGTCATCCAGGTCGAGGACCCGGATGCCATGCTGCTGCTCCAGCCATACAGGCTCCGCAGGCAGGTCGGCGGATCGCCGGAGTCGTGACCGGTTCGCCCTCACCGCGGCCGGATCGTCGGCCACATGGAGCCCGAGATTGAGGCTGGCGTATGGCCCGGTGCTGATACCGCCCGACCGCGTGGTAGACAGGGCCCGGACGTTCGCGGGAGCCGGCCATTCCGGGTATAGGAACACCGCGTTATTCATCGGCTTCGGCGGCATCCCGGGCCAGGATGGCGAGCAGGTCCCGGAAGTCCTCAGGCAACCCGGCGTCGAATGCCACATCCTCGCCGCTCCCCGGATGCCGGAATCCCAGGCGCCGCGCGTGCAAGGCCTGGCGACGGAACCCCCTCAGGGCCTCGATCAGTTCGGGGCTGGCGCCGGCCGGCAGCCGCAGGCGGCCACCGTAGACCGGATCACCCAGCAGCGGGTGCCCCACGTGGGCGAGGTGGACGCGGATCTGGTGGGTGCGCCCGGTCTCGAGGCGAGCCAGCAGATGCGTATGGCCACGGAAACGACGGATCACCCGATAATGGGTGACGGCGCCCCGGCCCGTGTCACGCACCGCCATCCGCAGGCGATCGACCGGATGACGGCCGATGGGGGCGTCCACGGTACCGCCCGCGGTCAGCACACCCACGCAGACGGCCTCGTACTCCCGCCGCACCGTCCGCGCCTCGAGTTGCCGGACCAGCGCCGCATGGGCCGGCACCGTCGCGGCCACGACCATCAGGCCGCTGGTGTCCTTGTCGAGCCGGTGGACGATGCCAGCGCGTGGCACCTCTGCGAGGGCCGGCCGGTGATGCAGCAGCGCGTTCTGGAGCGTGCCGCCAGGATTCCCCGCCCCGGGATGCACCACCAGCCCGGCGGGCTTGTCGATCACCAGCACATCATCGTCTTCCCAGATCACCGCAAGCGGTATCGGCTCCGGAGCAAGCGGGACCTGGGCGTCCGGCTCGGCCAGCAGACGCAGCCGTTCGCCGGCGATCACCGGATCCCGGGGCCTGCGCTGTTGCCCGTCGACGGTGAGCTGGCCGCCGAGGATCCACTGCTTGAGGCGGCTACGGGAAAAATCGGCAAACAGATCGGCGGCCGCCTGGTCCAACCGCCGGCCACTCAACTCGTCGGGGACCTGGGCAACAAATTCGCGGGGTTCAGTGTTCAAGGGGGACCGCTTTTCGGGCTCCCGGCCCGGGCTAATGAGCTGTCGAGTTTACGCTATAATCCGCGTCCGCCAGGTGCGCCGCCGCGCCGGGGAGACAATTGAACCCAAGCCTCGCTCAAGTCCGTCGCCGTTTCCTGCCGTTGGTCTGTCTGGCCCTGATGGCTGTGGGCTGCTCATCCAACAAATCCGGGACCGTCAACCCGGATGAGGACGCCCGGGATATCTTCGAGCGGGCCGAGCGGGCGCTCAACCTGGGCAATTACGATTATGCGGTCAGCGGTTTCGAATACCTGACGGCCGTGTACCCCTTCAGTGAGTATGCGAAGCAGGCGCAGCTCGATCTGATGTACGCCTACTACCGGGCGGGCGAAGCCGAATCCGCGCTCGAGGCGGCGGATCAATTCCTG
>CBDTYJ010000251.1:0-4210 GCA_965364575.1 uncultured Gammaproteobacteria bacterium | reverse complement strand
CGGCTCAGGGCCCGAATGCCGGATACCGGGCGCCAGCCGGAGGCAGCGGCCCGTGAGCCAGCGGCTGCCTCCGGACCTGGATCCCTGCGCCGAGGAGGCGCGTCAGGGAAAGTCGATGCCACTGGCTGCGGCCCAGGACCGCATGCTGGCGGCCGCGACGCCGGTGGACGGTGACGAGTCGGTCACGCTCGCCGAGTCCCTGGACAGGGTCCTGTCCGAGGACGTCTATTCCGGTGTCGATGTGCCCTCGCACACGAATTCGGCCATGGACGGGTTCGCGGTGGCCGCCTCGGACCTGCCAGCGGACGGGGAACGCGCGTTCCCCGTCGCCGGCACCGCCTGGGCCGGTCGCCCCTACACCGGCGCGGTGGCCCCGGGGGATTGCGTCCGCATCATGACCGGCGCGGCGATGCCGGCCGGACTGGATACCGTCATCATGCAGGAACACGTGCGCATCGATGGCGAGACTGCGGTGATCGCCAGCGGCCACCGGCCCGGCCAGCACGTCCGCCAGGCCGGCGAGGATGTGCGCGCCGGGGATCTGGCGGTGGCCGCCGGGAGCCTGATCAGCGCGGCCCACGTCGGTTTGCTGGCCTCCCTGGGCATCCCCGCGGTCCGGGTCCGCCGGCGTCCGCGGGTGGCCTTTTTCTCCACCGGCGACGAATTGCGACCGATCGGACAGAAGCTGGGTCTCGGACAGATCTATGACAGCAACCGTTACACCCTCGGCGCGATGATCAGCCGACTGAATATCGAGCCCCTGGACATGGGTGTGATCGGCGACGACCGGGAAGCGCTGGAGACCGCGCTCGAACAGGCCGCGGCCGAAGCCGATGCGGTCATCACCACGGGCGGCGTGTCGGTCGGCGCGGCCGATTTCGTCACCGACACACTGGAACGACTCGGCAGCGTCGGCTTCTGGAAAGTGGCGATGAAGCCCGGCAAACCCGTCGCCTTCGGTCGCATCGGCGGCGCCCTGTTCTTCGGCCTGCCGGGCAACCCCGTGTCGGTGATGGCGACTTTCTATCAGCTGGTGCGACCGGCACTGGAACGGCTGCGCGGTATCGAGAGTCCGCCGCCTCCGGTGCTGGTGCGCGCCGTGTGTTCAGAACCGTTGCGCAAGCGGCCGGGGCGGACCGAGTTTCAGCGCGGCGTGCTGGAGGATGCGGGTGGCGGTCGATACACTGTGCGCGGCGTCGGCCACCAGGGCGCCGGCGTGCTCAGATCCATGGCGGAGGCGAATTGCTTTATCGTCCTCGCCGCCGACCAGGGACCGGTGGAAGCGGGCTCCGAGGTGACCGTGCAGCCATTCCCCGGCCTGATCTGAGTCCAGCCGCGACCGCCAGCTTCGAATCACGGGAGAGAGACATGTCCGCCGGTCAAAATAAAAGCGGTCGCGATTTTATAGCGCTGAATATCGCCGTGCTCACGGTCTCCGATTCCCGGGACGAAGACACGGACAAATCGGGCAAGCTGCTGGTCGATCGGCTGTCGGCGGCCGGCCATCGCTGTGCGGACAAGCGGATCGTGCCGGATGATATCTATCGCATCCGCGCCGCGGTCTCGGCATGGATCGCCGACGAGGACATCCAGGCCGTGATCACGACGGGCGGCACCGGCGTGACCGGTCGCGACGGCACGCCGGAGGCGGTCCTGCCCTTGCTGGACAAGGTGATCGATGGTTTCGGCGAGGTCTTCCGCGCCATCTCGTACGAGCAGATCAAGACTTCGACCATGCAATCCCGCGCGGTGGCCGGCGTCGCCAACGGCACCTATGTGTTCTGCGTGCCAGGCTCCTCGGGCGCATGCGCCACGGCCTGGGATGCGCTGATCTCCGCCCAGCTGGATTACCGCACCCGGCCCTGCAACCTGGTCGAGCTGATGCCACGGCTGCGGGAAACCTGAGCCGGAGTCGGCAGAAATCACCGGCCCCATGAGCGGCAGCAACGAATCCGCGACGACCCGCCTCCTGATCGGGACCCGCAAGGGCCTTTTCCGGATGCAGGGGCCCGCCGGCGGGGCAGACTGGCGGCTCGACGGGCCCCACATGGCCGGCTACGAAGTCATCCACGCCTGCACGGCCCCGCGCAATCCGCGCCTGATCCATGCGGCGGTCTCGCATCCGGTCTGGGGGGCGCATATCTACCGCAGCGACGACGGCGGCGACAACTGGGAAGCGCTGGCCACCGCCCCCCACTTCGAGCACGACCGCTTCGGCGACCGGCTAAAGGCGATCTGGTTCCTGGCCTGGTCGCCGCGAGGCGATGCCCTGTACGCGGGAATCGACCCGGCCGGGCTGTTCGTCAGCCCGGACGCAGGCCGCAGCTGGCAAGAGGTCGGGACTCTCAACGAGCATCCGACCCGGGCCATGTGGGAACCGTCCCGGGGTATCTTCGCGGTCCACTCCATCTGCATCGATCCCGGTGACCCGGCGCGGATGGCGGTGGCGGTCTCCGCCGGCGGCGTCTACTGCAGCGACGACGGTGGCGAATCGTGGCGGGCCGCCAACGCTGGCGTGCGGGCGGAGAATCTGCCGACGTCCGAACCGATCGCCGGCCATAACGTCCATCGCCTGATCATGCATCCGCGCGCGCAGGGGCGACTCTATCGCCAGTGTTATAACGGCTGCTACCGCAGCGACGACTGGGGCAGGAGCTGGACCGAGATCACCGCCGGGCTGCCCAGCGACTTCGGCTACGCCATCGCCACCCCGGTCGGAGATCCGGATACCATTTTCCAGATTCCCGAGTCCGGCTCCCACATGCGCACGACCGTGGACGGCAAGCTGCGCGTCTTCCGCAGCCGCGATGCCGGCGATAGCTGGCGCTCGGCCAGCGACGGGCTTCCCCAGGAACATGCCTACGTCACCGTGCTGCGGGAGGCGATGGATGCGGACGATCGCGATGGCGTGTTCTTCGGCACTTCCAGCGGCCACCTGTTCGCCAGCATCGACGGCGCCGATAACTGGCGCCTGATTGCCAGCTTCCTGCCGCGGATCCTGTGCGTGCTGGCCCTGCCGACATCGTCGGCATGACCCGCGACCCGACCGATCTGCTCGGATTATTCGGCGCGGATCGCGGCATCGTCTGCGCCATCGGCGCGGGCGGCAAGAAGAGCACCCTGTACCGGCTCGCAGAGGCCCATGACGGACCGTGGGCTCTGACCGCCACCGTGTTTACGACGACGTTCCCGGAGGCGCTGGGCCTGACCGCCGTGGTGCAGGACGCGGATTCCCTGGCCGGCGCGGTACTGGCTGCCGCGAGCAGCCACCGCCGCCTGGGCTATGGGAGACCGTCGGACAAGCCCGGACGTTACGCGGGGGTCGATCCGGATCTGATCCGGGAGATCCACCAGCAGGCGGGTCTGGCCCTGACGCTGGTCAAGGCGGATGGCGCCCGCATGCGCTGGCTGAAGGCGCCGAAGGACGGCGAACCGGTGCTGCCCGCCGGCTGCACCACGGTGATCCCGGTGCTGTCGGCCCGCGCCCTGGGCGAACCTCTGTCCCCGCGCACCGCCCATCGCCCTGAGCGGGTGGCCGCCGTGGCCGGCCTGAACGAGGGCGATATCGTCACGCCGGCCCACCTTGCCCGGCTGCTCGTCGCCGACGGTGGTCTGCTTAAGGGTGTCGGCCAACAGCAGATCGTGCCGGTGATCAACATGGTCGATGACGACGCGCGTGAGGCGCTGGCGCGCCAGGCCGCGATCGCCGCCCTGGAGCAGAGCGATCGCTTCGACCGGGTCGTGCTGGCCTGTATGCGACGGACCGGCGATCCGGTGGTCGCGGTGGTGCGGCGATGAGGCGGGCCGCGATCGGAGATACAATCGGGGCATGAGTCATGTCACCGTGCAACTGCCGGCGGCGTTGCGGCCCTTCGCCGGCGGCGAGGACCGGGTCCGGGTCCGGGCGGCCACCGTCGGCGAAGCCTTGGCCGCCGTGGACGGTGGCCGCGGCACCTTGCTGGCGCGCGTGCTCACGCCGGACGGGGCCCAGCGGCCGCTGGTGAAGATGTTTCTGGGCGATGCCGACATCCGCAGTCTGGACGGCCTGGACAGCCCGGTGAACGACGGCGATGTGGTCTCCATCATCGCTGCGGTCGCCGGTGGCTGAGGTGTCGAGACCCGGCTTCGCCAACCCTCCGCGGACGGCCGTCTGACCCGGCGCCGGCGCCAGACCGCCATGGCCAGGACCGAGCCCCAAGTCATTCACTTC
>CBDTYJ010000250.1:0-4233 GCA_965364575.1 uncultured Gammaproteobacteria bacterium | reverse complement strand
ATCAAGCAGGGCGACGAAGGCGATTATTTCTATGTGGTCACCGACGGCCGCTGCGCCGTGACCCGCGAGACGCCACTCAACAAGGAGGGCATCCGATTAGCGGAACTCGGCTCCGGCGACACTTTCGGCGAAGAGGCCCTGATCTCGGAAGCCAAACGCAACGCCACGGTGACCATGCTCACCGATGGCTCGCTGATGCGTCTGAAAAAGGAAGATTTCCAGACCCTGATGAACGAACCCATGCTGCAGTGGGTGAATTTTGAACGGGCGGGCGAGATCATCGCCGGCGGCGGCAAGTGGCTCGACGTGCGGCTGCCTAGCGAGTTCGAGAACTTCCATCAGCCGGATGCCATCAACATCCCCCTCTACTTCGTCCGTCTGAAGCTCAACAGCCTGGACCCCGAGGTTCCCTACGTGGTCTGCTGCGACACGGGCCGGCGCAGCTCCGCCGCCGCCTACGTGCTGAGCGAGCGTGGCTTCGACAGCTATGTCCTGGAGGGTGGCCTGAATCAGCTGGCCGGCGGCGAGATGGCCCTGGCCGACGACTGATTGCGCCGGCGGACGCCCGCCTACATGGTGTGGGTTGGCTTGTCGCCGCCGAGGGCGCCGGCCAGATAGGTCTCGATCTTGCGCTGGGTCGCACCGTTGTCCTGGTCGCTGAACTGCACACCGATACCGGCGGTGCGCTTGCCCTGAGCGCCCTTGGGCGTCACCCAGATGACGCGCCCGGCGACCGGCAGTTTCTCATCCTCGCCCATCAGGTTCAGCAGCATAAAGACCTCGTCACCGAGACCGTACTGGCTGTTGGTGGGGATAAACAGACCGCCGTTTTTGACGAAGGGCATGTAGGCGAGATACAGGGCGCTCTTGTCCTTGATCGTCAGCGTCAGCAGGCCAGGCTTGTTCGACATCTATAGTCCCACTCCGGATTGCATCGCCTCGAGCCGCCGGGCCCAGGGCACAAGCAGGCTCTCCACCGTCATCTGTGCATTGAGCGCGCCGTCGCGGCGGGCCAGAGCCGTCTGCACTTCGTCCAGGTAACGGAACAGCCGCTCCAAGGGTATGGTCTCATCAATATTTTGCAAGTAAATCGTTCCGCCGGATCCCGGCGCCATCCGCGACCGGATCAGCTCGCAGACCGCAGCATTCAGCCAGCGCAGACAGCTCTCGAGTCCCTTACGGTGCCACTCCGACGCGACCCTGACCGGGTCCTTGCGGCCGGCGGCGATGGCCTGAAGATCCGCCGCGAATTGCTGCTCCAACTCTTCCTCACCCGCCTGGGCGGCGCGCCAGGCCGCCAGCGGCGCCCCGCCGCTCGCATTCAGTAGCAGGGTCCAGTCACGCTCCGCGTCCATATCCTTCAGCCATGCCAGGCTCTCGGCGGCCGGGGGTACCGGAAAGCGGATCCGCTGGCAGCGGCTGGCGATGGTAGCCGGCAGCGTATCGAGTCTAGAGCGTACCAGGATCAACAGCGTGTCCGCGGTCGGTTCCTCCAGGGTCTTCAACAGAGAGTTGGCGGCGTTCGCATTCATGCGGTCAGCCGGATCGATGATGGCGACCTTATAGCCACCGCCGTGACTGGTCATCGCCAGAGCCGCGCAGAGCTCACGCACCTGGTCGACGCCGATCTGCTTCTTGTCCTCGGGGACCGTCACCGTGATCAGGTCCGGGTGGAGGTGGGTACTGCCGGCGTCCGGGTCCCCCTGATCGAAACCCAGTACCCGGGCCGCCATGCGCAGGGCGAATTGGCTCTTGCCCAGACCGGCCGGGCCCTCGAGCAGGAACGCATGGGCCAGCCGGCTCCGCTCGACGCTCTGCTCGAACTGGCGCCACAGGGATTCTTGCCAAGGTAAATTCATCAATATCCGTTACTTAAAAAAGATTCATTATCTCGGTTCTTATCTGAGCCTGCACCGACTCCAGGGGCCGGGCGGCGTCGATGATCCGGATCCGCCCGGGCTCGGATCGGGCCCGGGCCAGGTAGGCCCCCCTGACCCGGGAGAAGAACTCGCGCCGCTCGATCTCGAACCGGTCCGACTCGCCGCGTCGTCCGGCGCGCGCCAGCCCGACCGCCGGGTCCGCGTCCAGCAGCAGGGTCAGATCCGGCCTGAACCGCCCCTGGACCCACGATTCCAGTTCTCCGATGCGTTGCGCGGATTGTCCGCGACCGCCGCCCTGATAGGCATAAGTGGCGTCGGTGAATCGATCGCAGACGACCCAGCGCCCTTCCTCCAGAGCCGGCCGGATACGATTCTCCAGATGGATGGCCCGGCCGGCGAACATCAGCAGCAGCTCGGCCAGGGACGGAACCGGCTCGTCCGCATGGTCAAGCAGCACCTCCCTGACCCGCTCCGCCAGGGGCGTGCCACCCGGCTCCCGGGTCACCACCACCTCGTGGCCCTGATCGCGCAGCAGGCGGGCGACGAAATCCAGATTGGTGGATTTGCCGACCCCCTCGATGCCCTCCAGAGTGATGAACCGTCCGCTCACCGCTGGGACTCCCGTCCGGATCTCAGCTTCTTAAGATAACGCGCGACAGCCCGGTTGTGTTCCTCGAGAGTGTTGGAGAAGGTGTGGCTGCCGTCGCCGTCACCGGTGGCGACGAAATACAGGGCATCACCCGGGGACGGATTGACCGCCGCCAGCACCGACGCCCTGCCCGGCAGCGCGATGGGCGTGGGCGGCAGGCCCTTGCGCGTATAGGTGTTGAACGGCGTATCCCGCTGCAGATCGGCTCGCCGGAGATTGCCGTCGTAGGCTTCGCCGAGGCCATAGATCACCGTGGGATCGGTCTGCAGCCGCATGCCACGCTGCAGTCGCCGGTTCATGACCCCGGCGATCCGGCCCCGCTCGCTGTCCAGCGCGGTCTCCTTTTCGATGATCGACGCCAGGATCAGGGCTTCATAGGGCGTCTCGAGGGAGATATCCGGGGACCGGTCCGCCCAGGCCCGATCCAGGACTTCCCTCATAGCCTCCGCGCCCTGGTCCAACAGTTCCAGGTCCGAGGTACCCCGCGGGAACAGATAGGTCTCCGGGAGGAACCAGCCCTCCGGGGCTTCGACCGGAAGCTCGAGTCGCGCGGCGATTTCGGCCAATTCCATATCGCGGGTCTCCGGGACGAGAGCCGGATGGGCGCGCATGGCCGCCAGCATCTGGCTGAAGGTCCAGCCTTCCACCACGGTCAGGCTGTGCAGCAATACGTCCCCGCCGACGAACCGTGACAGCAGCGTCTCCGGGGTCAGGCCGGGCTCCAGCAGATACTCGCCGGCCTGCAGCCTCGAGGACTGGCCTCTGATGCGCGCATAGAGCACGAACCATCGAGGGTTGTCGAGGATCCCGGCGCGTCCCAGATCCCGGGCCACGGACGACAGGCTGCCGCCCGGGGGGATCTCGAACGGCTGGGGCGTATCCAGCGCCAGAGGCCGCTCCATATAGCCGCGAAGCATCAGGGCGGCCGCCACGGCCACCACCACGACCACCAGGGCGGACGCCAACAGCCAGCGCATCAGGGCGCCCATCGGCTCACTCCCAGGTCGGCGACCGCGCTCATGAGCCGTCTTGTCGCCGGCCCGACGATCTCGAATCCAGTCAGCGCCCGTACCTCGCGTACGGGCCAGATGCCGAAGATCGAACTGCTCATGAACATCTCGTCACAGCGGCCCAGATCATCGGTCGAAATCGATTTGATGACGGGCTCAAGATCCAGGGACGGCGCCAGGTCCAGCACCAGGCCACGCATCACGCCGGCCACGCCGCATTGGGCGAGATCGGGCGTCAGCAACCGTCCGTCCCGGACCAGAAACAGGTTAGAGCGTATCCCCTCTATGACCTGGCCGGAGGCATCGCACATCAGACCCTCAGCCGTGCCCGCCGGGGGCTCCATGCTTGCGAGCACCTGATCCAGCCGCCCCAGATGCTTGAGGCCGGCGGTGGCGGGATTGGTGCCGAGCCGCGTCGTGCACAGGCGCACGCTGACGCCATCCCGGTACCGGGAGCGGGGATACTCCGGCAGGGGGTGCGTGCTGATGATCCGGCGACAGCGTGGATCCTCCGGTGGGGCATAGCCGCGACCTCCGCTACCGCGGCTGACGACCAGCTTGAGAATGCCTGCCTCCAGCCCGGCGCATGCGGCGGATAATTCGCGGCGCAGAGCCTGCGGCTGCGGCAAAGGGATGGCCAGTCTTGCGCAACCCGATCGCAGCCGCGACAGATGTCGTTCGAGCAGGGGCACGC
>CBDTYJ010000249.1:0-4244 GCA_965364575.1 uncultured Gammaproteobacteria bacterium | reverse complement strand
AGCCGCGATGCTTCGGCACCCAATCCGATGTAGGAGCGGCTTCCAGCCGCGATGCTTCGGCACCCAATCCGATGTAGGAGCGGCTTCCAGCCGCGATGCGTCGGCACCCAATTCGATGTAGGAGCGGCTTCCAGCCGCGATGCGCCGGCACCCAATCCGATGTAGGAGCGGCTTCCAGCCGCGATGCGCCGCTCTACGCTTCCTTATCCCGTCCATCATCAGTTGCCGATACCGGTCTGGCCGTCCTATTCTGAGGGGCGGCACTTCGCTGACGACTGTCCGAAAGGGTAATGCGCGATCCCGGCCAAGGTTTCCGAGGGAGCTACCTTACGCTGACCAGATCAGGCGCCATGGCCGAGCGCGTCGCGCACGCTCTCCGACGCCTCGAGGACTGCGATCTTTGCCCACGCTATTGTCACGTCGATCGCCGGCGCTCTATCAAGGGCGCCGTGTGCCGGACCGGCGAGCGGGCCGTGGTCCACAGCTATGGTCCGCATCACGGCGAGGAGGGGCCGCTCAGCGGCAGTCGCGGCTCGGGCACGATGTTCTTTAGCTGGTGCAACCTGCGCTGCGACTTCTGTCAGAACTGGGACATCAGTCGCAAGGGACTCGGCGTGGAGTCCACGCCGGCGGAACTGGCAGCCATGATGCTCGACCTGCAGGCCAGAGGCTGCCATAACATCAACCTGGTCTCTCCGAGCCACGTCGTCGCACAGATCATCGCCGCCGTCGATATCGCGGCCCGTAACGGCCTGATCCTGCCGTTGGTCTACAACACCGGTGGCTACGACAGCATCGAGGCGCTGCGCCTCCTGGATGGCATCATCGATATCTACATGCCAGACATGAAGTACAGCGATGCGGCCCTGGCACATCGCTTGTCGCACGTACGCGACTACGTGCAGGTCAATCAGACGGCGGTGAGGGAGATGCACCGCCAGGTCGGAGACCTGGTCCTCGATGAGCACGGGATCGCCCAGCGCGGTCTGCTGGTGCGCCATCTCGTGCTGCCCGACAACGCGTCGGGCACCGATCGCGTGCTGGATTTCCTGGCGAAAGAGATATCCGTCGACACGTACGTCAATCTGATGGATCAGTATCGGCCGTGCTATCGGGCCGATGAGCATCCGTCGCTGGATCGGCCGATTACTGGGGCGGAGTATTGTCGGGCCCTGCGGTGGGCTCATGAACTGGGGCTCGAGCGGCTGGATCACCGCCATAGCCGCTTCTAGCCCCTTGCGAACATGGTCATCTCCCACATGCCCGTCGCCACATCGTGCCGCAGGATGTAGATATCGCCATCGGATCCGCGGATCTTGAAGTAACGATGATCCGGGGCGGCCCAGCGGTCGATTATCGCCACGACCCTGACGGGCCGATCTCCCAGGAAGAATTCCCGCGGTTCTTCTTCGCCGCGGTAGCCGGCATAGCAGACTACCCTCAGACCGTCTTCGTTGGACAACGCGACGTTCATCCTCGGGTCTCGATCGCTCGTTTCACTCCGGATGACCGACCGGCATCAGCGCCAAGGGGGCTTCGCGCGACGGCAGCTGCAGGATCGTCTGGATGTCCGCGTCCCGGAATGCACCCACCATCACCGTGCCCAGATCCAGAGATTCGGCCTGCAGATAGATGTTCTGGGCCACGTGACCGACTTCCATGTGGACGTATCGCTCGGTGCGGGAGCCGTATTTCTTCCGGGTGCGTTCGTAGACGGCCGCGATGACCACGACCATGGGCGCATCCGCGATCCATGCCTGTCGCGCCGCGCGCGCAAGTCCGACCCGCACATCGCCCGGCTCTTGCAGACTCAGGTTATGGTCGCCCGGTCGATACCGGTAGACGCCGGGATCGAGCCCAGCCAGATCGCCGGCGACGATGTACACCTCCAGCGGATACAGCGCGCCCGCGGACGGGGCCGTGCGCCCGCCAGAGGACGAGGTCACGCCCTGGGCCGCCCAGAGCAGCTGTCCGACGCTGCCGATTCCCAGCGCCTGTCCGGTGAAATCCCTGACCGAGCGGCGCTTAGCCATCGCCTGCTCCACCGATAGTTCGGATCGCGCCTCGGGCGAAGGCAGCGGGATCTTCTTCGTCATTGCCGGGTCCATAGAGAATGCGCGCATGGCTGCCAATGCGAGCAGAGCGACGCCGAGCTGGGGAATCGTCACCTCGAAGCACCTGATCTCACGCTAGCACCTACCTGCATCATAGAAGACGATGCCGGAAGCGCCATTTTGCCTGCCGGCCTGTCGTACCCAGGTCGGCTGACGATTCGGGGCGGGTAGAGCTAAACAGGCCGGACCTGCGCCGAGGTGAATAGGCCGGCGCCTGAAGGTTTTAGGTATCAAGTTACCTCCGGCACTCCAGTCCCGCCGGGTCACTGCGGTTCGCTGATCCCCGGAACCCCGGCGTCGCTGCCGTCCCCGCCCTGCAGCAGGTCTTCGTAGCGCTCGTCCAGCGGATAGTCAGGCCAGGCTTCGCGGAACGCCGCCAGCTCGGCGCTGGCGCGCTCCACGTCGCCGGCATCGACCAGGTCATCCACATGAGCCAGCCAGTCTTCGGGCGAATTCCGCCAGCTCGTCTCCGCCTCGGCCTCACCCGGCGCCGGGGTTGAAAGTCTCTTCAACAGGACCGCGCGCCGCTCGGGCTCCGACACCAGCCCGGCCGCCGGCGCGTCCGCATCGGCCGTCTCCGACGCCGCAGGCCGGCTCGATGATGCGCGTGCCCGATCCGGCTCGGGCGCCGCTTTCCCGAGCTCAGGTCCCGGCCTCTCGTCGAGCGTCTCGTCCGGCATCGGGGACAGGGCGTCTGGCAATTCCCTCATCGCCTGCGCTTCGGCGTCTTCCTCGACCGGGACCGAGGGGGCGAGCATATCGCGGTCTGTTGGAACCGGGTCCATGCGCAGGGTGACCGCCACGGCCAGCACGACGACGGCCGCGGCCGCGACGCGCGGCATCCAGCCCAGCCAGAACGACCGCCGCGGCGGAGAGGCCGCCGCCCGAGCCTGATCGAGAATCGCCCGATCCAGCGCGGCCGGCGGCTCGACTTCTTTGAGTCGCTCGTAACCGCGGGTCAGCCGCGACCGACCCTCGAGGTAGTCCTCGAAGTCCTGATCCGACAGCCTGTCGTCCTGCTCGTGCGTCACGGTCGTGTTCCCGTCGGTAGCTCCGCCGGCTCTTCCAGTCGTTCCCTCAGCCTGGCGACGGCGTAGCGCAGCCGGCTCTTGATCGTCTCCCGTCCGACCCCCGCCACGCGGCCGATCTCTTCCAGCGTCAGGCCCGATTCCTGGTGCAACAGGAAGGCCTCGCGCTGCTCGGCCGGCAACTCGTCCAGGGCGACCCGCAGCCGCGCCGCCAGCTCGTCCAGGTCGTGCTGCTCGGCCGGCCCCGGGGATTCGCCGGGAACCCCGACCTCGTCGAGGTTTTCCCAGCGATCGTCACCAGGCCGACGCCGGGCTTGCCGCGCGCGATCCGCCAGACAGTTCCGGGCGACGCGGAACAGCCAGGCCGCGAACCTGCCAGCCGGCCGATAGTCGGCTCGCCCCCTGATGACCCGGGACCAGACCTCCTGGTAGAGGTCCTGGGCGGTGTCCGGGTCACCGGACTGACGCAGCAGGTACCGATACAACGGTCCCTTGTGCCGGGCATAGAGTATCTCGAACGCCGCCATGTCGCCGTCGCCGCCGTAGCGGCGCATCAGGGCGTCGTCGTCGAGTCCCTCCAGCATGTCCCGCAGCATAAGCCTTGCCCGAATCGTGGCCAAGCCGGACCCGGGGACCGCTAGCGCGCCGCCACCCGGTCCGACGGATCGATGCTTTGCGCCAGGGCCACCAGCGAAACGAACTCGCTGCGATAGCCGTGGGGGTCGTCGCCCCGGGCGTCGCGGGCGAGTTCCGCGACTCCGTCGAGGCCGTAGTCGCCCAGATACCGGCCGCCCCGCAGGGACTGCCCGAACCCGGCCACGGCCGCCGAAAAACGGAAGTCGTCGCTGGTGTCATCGAGCTTGCGCAGGTCGGCCATGAGCAATCCCCGCTCGATCAGTCGTGAGGTGTCCGATCCCGGCGCTTTGTAGCGCAACCGGAGATGGGCCAGTTCATCCTTGTCGCCCCGGGTCGGCGCCACCGCCGCGCCGTAACGGAGCGGATCGACGAGCAGATCGCCGCTGCCGACGAGCTTGAGCTCGTAGAGCGCCGTCACCGTGTGTCCGGCGCCGATGTCGCCCGCGTCGACGCGATCGTTGTTGAA